>NZ_JBHMDZ010000016.1:0-26606 GCF_042430175.1 Paracoccus cavernae
TGCGTTGGGAGAAGGGTCACATGGGTCAATTCTCAATGAAAATTATCCCGTCTACCGGGTCACGTCTCGACGGAAATCAACAATCATGGACATTATCAAAGCGGCGCTGCTGCCGCATATTCTGGAAATCATCGGGATCCTGCTGGCCTCGCTGATTGGCTGGGCCGCCAACACCGCGCGGCGCAAATGGGGCATCGACATCGAGGCCCGCCACCGCGAGGCGCTTCAATCGGCCCTGCTCAACGGCGCGCGGCTGGCGCTCGAGCGCGGCTTTGGCGGACAGGCGGCGGTGGCCGAGATCCTCAAGCATGTGCAGATCAGCGTTCCGGATGCGGTGATCGGGCTGGATGCGCACAAAGAAGTGCTGGGCAATCTGGCGCAGGCGAAACTGCGCGAGGCAGCGGGACGGCATAGAAGCTGACGCGGAGATGCTGCTGTGAAGAATCACGATAGATAGGGGCAATCTGGGGATTCGCGAGGCACGCATGCCATGATATGACATGTAAAACAGGAGGCCGGCATGGCGCAAAAAACCCAGATCGAATGGACCGACGCGACGTGGAATCCTGTCGCCGGCTGCATCAAAGTCGGGGCCGGTTGTGACAACTGCTACGCTGAGCGATTTGCGGAGCGTTGGCGCGGTGTGCCTGATCATCCGTATGAGTTCGGGTTTGATTTGCGACTTTGGCCGGCGCGACTGAAGCAGCCGAGAGCTTGGAAAAGGCCGCGGATGATCTTCGTTAACTCGATGAGCGACCTTTTCCAGAAAGAGATTCCCATCGAGTTTGTCGATCAAGTTTTTGACGCAATGGAAGCTGCGGACTGGCATGTCTATCAAGTCCTTACAAAACGTAGTTCGTTGATGCGAAACTACACTCGGCGGCGCTACGGAGCGGGAAAGGTTCCGTCCCACATATGGCTCGGGGTCTCCGTAGAGGATGGTGCTCACAAGAGTCGGATAGAGCACCTAAAGCAGATCAAGTCTGATGCTCTCTTTATTTCTTTCGAGCCTTTACTCGCGCCGGTCGGTGAGATTGACCTTCGAGGTGTGGCTTGGGCAATTGTGGGTGGAGAGAGTGGTCCTGGGGCCCGACCGATGGATGGGGCTTGGGCAACCGAAATTAGACTCATGTGTGAGCGAGATTCTGTCGCCTTCTTCTTCAAGCAGTGGGGAGGGGCTAGACCAAAATCGGGAGGTCGAACTCTTGACGGAGAAGAATGGAACGGCTTTCCTTGGCAGATAGTCCCCAATTCGATTCTTGAGGCTCTGAGGAGCTGACTTAACATAGGCTGGCCTTGGCAAAAAAATCGCATGTAGAAAAAACAGTTGGGCCTTGGGCGAATCAAAAGCTCGACGCACTTGAGAGTTATTTGAACTCCTATATGCAGGTTATGAAAAAGCAACGCTTCAAGCTTTTCTATATCGATGCCTTTGCCGGTGCCGGAATGGTAAAGGTAAGAGAGGGTGCAGGCGACTCTTCGACCGATGATCTGGATATGTTTTCGTCGGGGCAGATGACCGAAGACGATCAGAGGCAGGTCGAGGCCTATATAAAAGGATCACCTTTGCGAGCATTGGGGCTCGAGCGGAGGTTTGATCATTATAGATTCATTGATCTTGATCCCAAGAGGGTTGCGGATCTGAACAAGCTTGCGGAACCGTTTGCTGACAGTGAAGTCAAGGTAATCCAGGACGAGGCTAACAAGGTCGTCCAAGATATTGCTTCTAAGTTCGTGAACCCGTCTTGGCGCGGCGTTGCGTTCTTGGATCCATACGGTCCTCATCTTCATTGGCAAACTCTGGAAGCTCTCGCTTCCACCGGGAAGTTTGATGTGATCTTGAATTTCCCTCTCGCCATGGCAATAAATCGACAAATCAAAAGAGATGGCGCAAACCCAGAGAAGTGGGTCTCGCAGTTGGATCTTTGCTTTGGTGGACCTAGTTGGCGCGATGCGGCGTATGGGGAGATCGAAGGCCTATTTGGTGCAGAGCAGTTCAAGCACGATGATGCCGCCGGAAGGCTTTTAAGGCTCTATGTTGATAATCTTCGTGGTATTTTCAGTAGCGTGGCTGCGCCAAGCTTGGTGCGAAATACTAAAGGTACGCCACTTTATTATCTGATATGGGCGAGCGGCAACGCTCGCGGATTGCCGATAGCGGAGCATATTCTAAAGCTAGGCGAAAAGGTGAGCGTGCCTCGCAAGCGTAAGGATCGCTAAGGCCGGTGTCTGAGGGTGTGGACCTTTCGGTCAGACGGCGATGGTTTCGCGGTCGCACGCGCTCGGTAGGGCATGCCGACGCCGCCGTTATATCTGCCAGATGGGACGGCCGCCTCAATCAACAGTCCGCATACGCGCCCTTGCTGTACCGCGGCCAGTCCCTTGCATGGCTCTGTCTCACCATTTCGCAGGCGATGTCCGGAATGCGTTCGGTGGCGCAGTGCACGACCGGCATGCCGTAATGATCGACATCCCTCACGTCACAGCGCAGGGTTTCGTCAGCGACCAGCCGCGATAGTGCGCGGCTCGCCTCAGCCCCTCCCGACTCTTTGATCTCGGGCGCATTGATGCCCCCGATGCGCAGCCGCAGGTTTTTCCCCGGGCTGTCGAGCCGGATCGTGTCACCGTCGATAGCGACGGCACCGGTGATGATAATGGTGGCGAGTGAAAGGATCATGGCAGAGGTCTATCACAGGCACGTATCCGTCCAGTTAACGCATGGAAGCTGGCTCGAATCGTCTCGACTCGCGAGCCTCGGTAGCATGTGCAACCTTTACCAGACCGCGAAATCGGCCGATCTCGTCGCGCAGCTCTTTCGCGAGCCGCTGCGCGATCTGACCGGCAACGAGCCGTGGCCGGAGGACGTCTATCCCGACCGCACCGCGCCGATCATCCGGCATGACGGCGATGGGCCGGCGGTCGCGCGGGCCCGATGGGGCATGCCGACCCCGCCGATGTACCTCAAGACCACCCGCGATCCGGGCGTGACCAATATCTGCAA
Organism: Paracoccus cavernae; assembly: GCF_042430175.1. Taxonomy (NCBI): domain Bacteria; kingdom Pseudomonadati; phylum Pseudomonadota; class Alphaproteobacteria; order Rhodobacterales; family Paracoccaceae; genus Paracoccus; species Paracoccus cavernae. The sequence goes on from NZ_JBHMDZ010000016.1 coordinate 3,002, forward strand.
CACCAGCAGCCCGCATTGGCGGCGTTGGCTCGGGCCGGACCATCGCTGTCTCGTGCCAGTTGTGCGGTTTTCCGAGCCAGGGGCTGATCACAAGCCCGTCTGGTTCGCACCCGTCGATGGGCGGCCGATTTTCTTCGCGGGCATCCAGACGCAGGGCTGGACCTCGGTGCGCAAGGTCAAGGACGGTGCAACGGTGGAGGATCTGTTCGGCTTCCTGACCGGTTCGCCGAATGCGGAAAATCGATCGGCAGCAGATGATGAGGTGCGAATGGGTCTACAAGAATTGAAGTTGTTCGTTTGCTGTGCTGTCAGCGCGCAACGCGAAAGCATGACGTCGCGGTTTGAAAGCTATCTGGCTAGGCGCGTGTCATTTGTTCATTGTTCAGACGAAAGGGAGTGCGCATTAGGCCCTAGCAAGCCGAGATCTAGGTGCGCATGACGAAAACGATCTCAGCAGCTTGATAAAAATTAACTGCAAAAGATCTCCTTAATGAACCCCTCGGATGCGTTGGGGTGTTGACGAAATCTGGGGTGTGTTCGTAGGATTGAGTGCGCAACGCATCAATGGGATGGTTTTTATGGCTACTACCCGTACTGAAACAAGCATCGCGACCAACGGAAAAGAACAAAAGCACCTCTATGCAGATGGGGAATATGGAGGTGCTGTCGTCAATCATATTAGGAATCTGGGCTTTGAATTAATTACGAGCTTCTCTCATGGCCACCACGTTCGGTCGGGGAAGGGGGCTGATGTTTTTAACTTTACAAACCTCGGAAACGTTAGAAACACCGTTGTTGGGCGGTTTGAAGATTTTGACCCGACTCAGGATAAAATCCAGATCAATGGTGTTGATTTGGATTTTAACAATCTTCCGAGTAACGTTCGGATAGTGTCTTATAATGGGGATCACAATGATCCTGGAGCGTTGCCTCAGCAGTGGCTTCTCATTGATACTGGGGCAGGGCATATATTCTATGCACTAGAAGGGGCTCGCGTAGATATGACCGGCGACGGGGGGGCGACCGGGAATGATGGGAATCAAGAGTCGCATTTTTTAGATTCGGTTCCCAACTTTTCGTCTTTGCCCGATGTGAGATATCAAAATCCTTTCAACTTCGTGCCGGCTGGCTACACGCCCGATGGTGGGGAGGTTATCCACGATTATTACGTTGGAGAAAATCCAGACCATAACTGGGGAGACCGTGACCCTTCGGACTTAGCCGCATATGTGGCGGGCACAGCAGGCGGTGACTTGATAGCATCAGGGCTAAATGACGATTTGGTCCGCGGAAACGGCGGTAACGACCTGATATGGGGTGGGGATGGAAACGATTTGGTTTACGGCCAAACGGGAAATGATACATTGTACGGCAATGCCGGCAATGACACCCTTAACGGGGGAGCTGGATCTGATCGATTGATTGGAGGAGCCGGGCGTGATGTATTGTGGGGAGGGAACGACGCTAGTCGAGATACCTTTGTCTTTTCAGCCCTGATTCACTCAAAGGTAGGTGCGCAGCGTGATGTAATTCAGGACTTTCAGCATGGCGTAGATGTAATCGAGTTGACGACACTCGATTCCAACGTAAGCGTGGCAGGCAATCAAAATTTTCTGTTTGGTGGTGCGACTGCAATCGCTAACGGTGTTTGGTATGGCTCCGCGAATGGAGGTGTGATCGTTCGCGGGGACATCAATGGAGATAAGGTCGCCGATTTTGAGATTTTTGTCGCCAACGTGACATCCGTAACGGCCACCGACTTCTTGCTTTGAGGCCCTGATTGGGAGATAAATAGCTCGGTGCGTCGCATTGAGCTATTTAGGCTTTCGATATTTTCTCGTCGGATTGTTAAGCTTCTTTGAAGTCACCGCTTCATGGCCTACGCGTCAAATCTTAGAGTTCACAGATTAAATGCTGGTGAGATGGCGACCGAAGTCTAAGGCTTGGAGCGATGTCCAGTCCGATCGATGATTGTCTGATGACTGTGGGTATGGGCGCTGACCGTCGTGGCGAACGCCTAGACTCCTCGGTTGAGTGCCTCTATCGCATTCTCTATGTGTGCGCGGGCCTCGAGCATCAGGGCTAACTGGCTCTTTGTCGCTATTGCGGTCGACGAAAAATTAATTTCGTATTCGGACAAAACGTGTGAATAGGCCTTACCCAATGTCTCAAGGTGTTTGATAAAGTCAAGATGGCTTTCGTTTAAGCTGCCAGCTTTTCTTTCGAATGTTAGTGAGGCGCGATTAGCTTCTGTTGTAACAAAAACTGAGGTTGGCATGGTTCACTCCTAGGTGTTTTTCGAAAAGCTGGAGCCAAAGCGCTCTTCTATGAAGCGGCTCTGTTTGTGGAGCTTTTCCTGAAGAAAGCTTATGACGCTATCTGGGAAATCTACCCTGGTTCCTTTGAAGACTACTTTAGTTGCCTTTGGGTATTTTCCTTTCTGGATATCCGCGAAAGTCTCAATGCGACGAAGGAAATCTAAGGGATCTCGAGCGATATCGCCGAAAGGAAGGTAAAGGATGCTTTTGGCGTCCATTTGCGCATCCCAGCGTTGAACGTGAGAAAAGTAATCGCCCCGCTCGAACACCTCAGGCTTCGATGCCTCCCTGATCCAGTCATCCAAGCTCTTCAGGTCGGGTTTGTGCCTACTGATGTTCATGGCAATTTGTGATAGGGCCCGCTGAATAGGGGATCTAATTATATAAATAATGCGGACGTCAGCGCCTAAGAACTTTTTGACAAACTCGATGCCTTCCGCGGGAATGCCGCAGTACTCTGGTGTGATATCAATGCCAATGCGATCAGGGCTACAGCGAGAAAAGACGCGTTTGTACCAGTTTCCGTTTAGCATGGGGGCCTCAGTCAGGCTATCAAGATAGGAGAGGTAATCTTGGTCGTTTGAGTCCACTAGCTTTTTTGCTTTTCTGACGCTGCTCTTGACGTGCCAAGGCGTCCAGCTTCTGTTTTCAGGTAGGAACTTATGGTCAAAAAAATGCAACTCCTTAAACGGAGTTGTCCACACACATGGGTTATCTGATAGGTTTTCATGGAGCCAAGAGGTGCCTGCTTTCTGAGCGCCAATGCAGAGAATTTTAGGGAGGGTCATGGCGCATCCTTGTAGGTAAGGTGAGGGTGTTCTGTCATTGCATTATCTAGCGTTAGTGGACAGAATCGAGTTGCGTTGCGCGGGCCTGCATCCAGGTCAGACGCGCTAAAGAGTGTCTAGAGTTTTCCTTAGGAGCGCTATTTTAGCTTTGTCGGCGAGTGGAGGGTTCTTGTTTCCTGCAAAGCTCATCATGCTGCCGAGAGCCGTGTCATTTTCAATGGCACGATTGATTAGCTCCTGAACGAAAGGCGCCGCGGGCGATTTCACTTTAAGTGATCTCTCAACTCTCCCGAATAGGTTATCAATAGCATCCCCTCCTTCAATCCAGAATGGGATAACGCCGTCATAGAGGGTGGTTGGGCTGCCCGTTCTCTCCTTCGGCGGCCAAGGCCGCTTCGGATGGAAAGCCTTTATCTTGGTTTCGACAAGTTTTATTGTATTGGCAAACAACGTTCCAGTCAGACCCAAAGTGCGGTCAAGATCATTTGTAGCAATATCCACAAAAGTATCGCAGACGGAGGTAAGCCATCGTGAGTTCATATCCTCTGCGATCGTCTGGCCAAAGTTCTCCGTAATTCTATGGAATAAAGTATTAGCAGTTGACGAGCTCGGATCCCGGCGCAGGGCAACGATCACGCATGCTAGTAGATGAGATATGCGTTTCTTTCCACCGAACTCTGGCTCAAGCTGTCGAAAGTGCTCGACGATGTTTTTCGTCCGGCCCGCCCATACTTTGGTTTGTTTCCCGTAAATTACGCTATTCGCAAAGCCATCCAGATTACACTGCGGATTTGGTAGGTTAGCGCCTTGGTTCTCGAGGAAAGAAATTTGGAAATACTGGGGCCACTCGCTGCGAATACTGCGCTCGGCATCAAGAAACAGTTCTTTTGATCTTTTTTCGTCAAACCCATAACCAGCGGAGGGTTCGTCAAGATATCCGAGTAAATCGAAATCGTCTTTAAAGATGTGGCGGATCCTGCTGACCTCTGAAGGAGAAAGGTCATTCTTTCTGAAGATCGGGCGGGTTGCTTTTGCTGATCGAACTGTCGGCAAGGTGACTTTTATTCCAAGCTGGGAAACGTATGCATCGAACTCTTCTTCGAGGTTCTCTTGGCGCAACTTGACCTTTGCGAACTGGATGCAGTTGAAGGGGGCGGTTTGGGGCCAAAGGTGATGCTTAAGATTGGCTTCGGCGTATCTGACAGAACGATCAAAGGGAATCGTCCTGTTTTCTAGGATGTCAAGCGCAATTGACGGTGTGAGATCCGGAATGCGAGGCTTGCTGTAATAGTCATCGCTGTCCACGTTTTCGGTCCCGAACCGAAACATGTTGACTGCCGAGAGAAAGCGATCAAAAGGGTTGCGAATAACCGTGAACGATGGAAGATGCTGCCATTCTTCCGGAACTTCTCCTGCCACTGGCCCAGTGTGTGGACCAGAAAATGCCGAGCGGACCGAGGATCCGGCATTTTTCGTGAGGTGAATGAAGACAATCTTATGATCGTTAAAGAGAAAATTCATCTATTGCTCGATCGGTTCCGAAAACTACAGAGCTGATATGCTTTGCCGTGTTCATGTCGTTATGAAAGACCTCGTCCAAGTGAATGGAATCGACACTCAACGGGTTGCGTGGTGGGGACTTTGCTGCAGCGACTCTTTGATCGATAGCGATGCTTTCGATCATGCGCCTTTGGTGCTCTGATATGTCAATTCCCAACAAGTCCTCAACAAACGGAATTGCGTCTTCGGTGGGGCGCTCAATCACCCAAAGCGTCAACGGAGCCTTCGGAAAGGTCTTAGCTACTTTTTCGATGAGGGGCAGCCAAGAAATAGACTTCCCATCGAGGGTGCCACCATCCGCAACCGCGGAAAAGCTATGCTGAGGAACAAGCCCCAAATGTAGCGATACTCGGCAGCCCGCAAAGAACTGGCTTAGTCCATCCACTGCGGGTCCGACGTTTGCGTAAAGACCGGAGGTGCTAAAGACTGTAGCCTTATCGCAAAGAATCCCATGTGCTGAAATTACTACTTTGCGTGAGTGAGCTGGTAGTGAGACCTCACTGATGTGTTTGACATGCTCGCCTGACTTCGCGCCTACAATACCGGAGCGCATTGTGCGGCGGAACTCTGTGGGAGAGACCACGTGGGTACCGCTCTTGCGCAGGTCGTCGGTCAGGCTTTGGCTGACCTCTTCGATCAGCGTGGGAAAGACGTCGTGCACCCCAAAATGGATCTCGTACTCACGCTCCAGCGATGGCAGCTGGCTTGCGGCTATCGGAACGAGGGCCGAGGATGTGGGGCGCTGTGCTCTGGCCGAAAGGCGTGACGCGAAGCTCATACCTATTCCTCGTCGAACCCTAATTATTAGTGTCTGCTAACCCGCGTGAATGTTGGGCGGCGAGCTCATCATGTGCAACCTGCCGCAACGCTTGAGCAAACCCATCAAAGCCCGCAGCCTGTGCACAGGAAGCAGCGACCAAGCTATCTTGAACGAGTGCGTTTAATGGGTTTGGGCTGTCGTGGCAATCCGTCGCGGCAAGCGACGGAAGCTCATCTTGAATTTGCTCCATCTGGCTGTCCTTTGCTACCCGACCGCTGACCGACCGCATGTTGATCACTATATATATGCTCCTGATGGTCGTTTCCTGAAGCTTTTTCGGTGTTGGCTTTACGTCACGCGATCCGCTCATTCCTCCTCGATGGGTAGGCCCGCGCGCGGTTGGAAGTTCCGACACAAGTTATTGCTTTCGTGTGGACCAAATTAGAGCAGTTGGCGATTTAGTTTCGTCATATCAGCCGTAGGGGTGGTCTCCAAAACCGAGGGTCGTGGGTTCGAGTCCCTCTGCCCCTGCCAGCCGCAAATCTTCTTCCAAGATGTTCGGGCTTTCGCGACCATGGCGCTGATATTGCATCTTGGGGCGCATAAGACCGCCACCACCCATCTCCAGAAATCCTTGCAGCTCGCAGTCGAGACTTTGGCCGAGGCCGGGATTTATTATGCCGGACCCGATCTGCTGCGCACCGATCTGTGTCCGTTGGTCGACGGGGTGGGGGCCAAGGGGCCGCAGGGCCATGCCAAGGCCCAACGCGCGAGCGCGGTCCTCCATCAGGCCCAAGCCGATTTTCCCCATCTTCTGGTTTCGGACGAGAACCTTCTGGGCGGGACGAATCGCATGGGGCTGTTCGACCGCAAGGGCCGGATCTATCCCTTGGCGGCGCCCCGACTGCAGCGCATCATCGCGCTGACGGGTGCCAAGGACGTGACGGTTGCGCTTTCGGTGCGCGATCCGGCGTCTTTCATGGTCTCGGCTTTCTCTCTCCAGATCACGCGCGGGCACGAGCTCGATATCCGTGACTATCTTTGCGGCCGAGATGTCGCCGCGCTCAGCTGGAGCGAGCTGGCAGAGCGTCTGCTGGGGGTCGAGGGGGTCTCGCGGCTGGTGCTCTGGCGCTACGAGGATTACGGCGCTTTGCGGCCGCAGATCCTCGCGCGGCTTTTGACGCCCGAGCTTGTTCCCGCGATCCCCGAACCGCCGCCCGCCAATATGGGGCTGACGCAGATGGCCTATGACTGGCTGATCGCGCGCGCCATGGAAGACAGCGATGCCGATCTGCGCAGTCTCGTGCGCGAGGCCTGGCGCAAATTCCCGAAAACCGGCGATCGCGCGGGGCTGCGCCTGCTCGAGGATGACGAATACCGCCGCTCGGCCGAGGCCTATGCCGCCGACCTCGCCGCTTTGCGTGCCATGACGGGGGTCGAGTTTCTCGCGCCCTGAGCAGGGCAATTGTGCCTCATCGTCACAGGCGGGTTGAAAAGGCGGTGCACTCGGGTTATTTGACGCGCTGCAAAGCCAAAGGGAAATCCATGACGAATCCCGTCCAGTTCATCGGCCAGGTCCGCGCCGAAATCAGCAAGATCACTTGGCCGACCCGCCGCGAGGTCGTCACGACCACGATCATGGTCTTGATCATGGCGACGATCTGTTCGCTTTTCTTCTTCATGGTGGACTTCGGCATTCGTACGGGTCTTGGTGCAATTCTGGGTGCCGTCGGGTCCTAGGGCTTGCCATTTCGGGCCTTTGACGGTAAATCCCGCCAAACAGCCCGATCGCCGGCGTGCAACGATTCGCTCGTGCGCGCCGATTTCAATTTTGCCTTCGGGCATGGGTTGTCGAGAATTTGGGGCCGATCAGCAGGCTCCGGCAAGAAACAGGGGTTGATCGAAGCATGGCAAAGCGTTGGTATTCGGTCAGTGTTCTGTCCAACTTCGAGAAGAAGGTCGCCGAGGCGATTCGTCTTGCAGCTGCCGAAAAGGGGCTGGAAGAGCAGATTGACGAAGTTCTGGTCCCCACCGAAGAGGTGATCGAGATTCGTCGCGGCAAGAAAGTGACCTCCGAGCGTCGCTTCATGCCGGGCTATGTGCTGGTGCACATGGAACTGTCGGATCGCACCTACCACCTCGTGAACTCGATCAACCGCGTGACCGGTTTCCTTGGCGCGCAGGGTCGGCCGATGCCGATGCGCGACGACGAGGTGAACGGCATCCTCAACCGCGGTGGCGCGGATGGTGTCGAGGTTGCGCCGCGCAACCTGATCCGTTTCGAGGTTGGCGAGAAGGTCAATGTCACCGACGGTCCCTTCGAAGGGTTCTCGGGTTCGGTGGAAGAGGTTGATGATGCTGCTGGCCGCGTGAAGGTCACAGTGTCGATCTTCGGCCGGCCGACGCCGGTCGAGCTGGAATTCACGCAGATCTCCAAGGTCGTGTGATAGTCGCGCGGAAGGCGTAAGCCGTACCGCTAAGTCGGGCCCCGGGTTTTCCCACAAGGGCATGATGATAAAGGAGTGGGCCAAATGGCCAAGAAAGTAATCGGCAGCCTCAAGCTGCAAATCAAGGCGGGCCAAGCGAACCCGTCCCCGCCGGTCGGCCCCGCACTGGGCCAGCGCGGCATCAACATCATGGAATTCACCAAGGCGTTCAACGCCCGTACCCAAGAGATGGAACAGGGCGTTCCGACTCCGGTGGTGATTACCTATTATGCCGACAAATCCTTCACTTTCGAGCTGAAGACCCCGCCGGCATCCTTCCTTCTGAAGCGTGCAGCCGGTCTGAAGCCGGTCGGCAAGCGCAACCGCGCTCGCGGCTCGGAAAAGCCGGGTCGTCTGGTTGCAGGTAGCGTGACCGTCGCTCAGATCCGTCAGATCGCAGAAGCCAAGGCGAAAGACCTTTCGGCCAATGACGTCGAAGCCGCAATGCAGATCATTCTGGGTTCCGCCCGTTCGATCGGTATCGAGGTGAAAGGGTAAGCCATGGCGAAGATTTCCAAAAAACAAGCCGTTGCGAAGACCGCATTCGAAGGCAAAGCCAACCTCTCGGTTGAAGAAGCTGTTGCTCTGGTCAAAGGCGCTGCTCACGCGAAGTTCGACGAAACCGTCGAAATCGCGCTGAACCTCGGCGTTGACCCGCGTCACGCAGACCAGATGGTCCGCGGCGTCGTGACCCTGCCGAACGGCACGGGCAAATTCGTTCGCGTCGCTGTTTTCGCTCGCGGCCCCAAAGCCGACGAAGCAAAAGCAGCCGGTGCCGAGATCGTCGGTGCGGAAGACCTGATGGAGACCATCCAGTCGGGCAAGATCGAATTCGATCGCTGCATCGCCACCCCGGACATGATGCCGCTGGTCGGCCGTCTGGGCAAAATCCTCGGCCCGCGCAACCTGATGCCGAACCCCAAAGTCGGCACCGTCACGATGGACGTGAAAGCGGCTGTCGAAGCGGCAAAAGGCGGCGAAGTTCAGTTCAAAGCTGAAAAAGCCGGTGTTGTTCATGCAGGCGTCGGCAAAGTCAGCTTCGACGAAGCCAAGCTGGCCGAAAACATCCGCGCATTCGTGGATGCGGTGAACCGCGCGAAGCCCTCGGGCGCGAAAGGGACTTACCTGAAAAAAGTCTCGATCAGCTCGACCATGGGCCCGGGCGTTTCGCTTGACCTAGCGTCGTCTGTCGCGCAATAAGCGCAAAGAGTTTTGCTGGGGAGACCTGGCAAATGGCGGGGCTGACAAGCCCCGTCCTGTCCGAGACGGAGGGTGCGGGTTCCCCGCTTAATGTCCTTCCTGAGATGGGATCAAGACCATTTTCCGACTTGTTTCGGGTGATCTTGGCACCGTCACGGACCCGAACCTGCGGCCCCCTCGGGGTGCAGGATAGTGAGAGCCGGGGGGAAACCCCCATACTTGGAGTGAAACCGTGGATAGAGCGCAAAAAGAGCAAGTGGTCGAAGAACTCGGCCAGATCTTTGAAGCCTCTGGCGTCGTAGTGGTTGCCCGCTACGAGGGGATGACGGTTGCCGAAATGCAGGACCTGCGCGCGCAAATGCGTGAAGTTGGTGGGTCCGTTCGCGTTGCCAAGAACAGGCTCGCCAAGATTGCCCTGGACGGGAAGCCTTGCGGAAGCATTGCTACCTATCTGACGGGTATGACCGTGCTCGCTTTCTCCGAGGACCCGGTAGCTGCTGCCAAGGTCGCGGACAAATACGCCAAGGGTAACGACAAGTTCGTCATCCTCGGCGGTGCAATGGGCGACACGGCACTTGACCCGGCTGGCGTCAAAGCTGTCGCACAAATGCCGTCGCGTGAAGAGCTTATCGCTCAGATCGTGTCGAGCATCGGTGCACCGGCTTCGAACATCGCTGGCGCAATTGGCGCACCTGCTTCGAACATCGCGGGCATCCTCACTACGCTCGAAGAGCGTGAGGCTGCATAAGGCAAACCAATTCCCGTCGTGGACTTGTAATCTCGACGTTGGAACACTTAGATAAGAGAACGGAAAAATGGCTGATCTTAAGAAACTCGCCGAAGAAATCGTTGGCCTGACCCTGCTGCAGGCTCAGGAACTGAAAACCATCCTGAAGGATGAGTACGGCATCGAGCCGGCTGCTGGTGGCGCCGTCATGATGGCTGGTCCGGCTGCAGCTGCTGAAGCAGTTGAAGAAAAGACCGAATTCGACGTCGTTCTGACCGACGCTGGTGCGAACAAGATCAACGTGATCAAAGAAGTTCGCGCAATCACCGGTCTGGGCCTGAAAGAAGCTAAAGACCTGGTCGAAGCTGGCGGCAAAGTCAAAGAAGCAGCTGCTAAAGCAGAAGCTGAAGACATCAAAGCGAAGCTCGAAGCAGCTGGCGCTAAAGTCGAACTGAAATAATTGACCTAAAGGTCAATGTGAATAAGGCAGGGTCCGGGGTTCCTCGGTCCCTGCCGAACCTGTCTTGAAGGGCGGTTTTGGTTCAGACCTTCCTTCAGGGCATGTTCGGAGTTCGGGAGCCTCGCGGTGGGACGCGCGGCACGAATGGAGCTCCACCCCTCATTCGCCGCCTTGTGCTGACCGGGACCCGACGGGCAGGACAAGCGAAAGACGAAAGGTATGACCCCCTATGGCGCAAGCTTATGTCGGCCAGAAACGCATCCGGCGTTACTATGGCAATATCCGTGAAGTTCTTGAGATGCCGAACCTCATCGAGGTTCAGAAGTCGTCCTACGACCTCTTCCTGCGCTCGGGCGAGGCGGTAGGCCACCAGGACGGCGAGGGTATCCAGGGCGTTTTCCAGTCGGTTTTCCCGATCAAGGATTTCAACGAGACGGCCACGCTCGAATTCGTCAAATACGAGCTCGAAAAGCCGAAATACGACGTCGACGAGTGCCAGGCTCGCGACATGACCTATGCTGCGCCGCTGAAAGTGACGCTGCGTCTGATCGTGTTCGATGTGGATGAGACCACCGGCGCGAAATCGGTCAAGGACATCAAGGAACAAGACGTGTTCATGGGCGATATGCCCCTGATGACGCAGAACGGTACGTTCATCGTGAACGGCACCGAGCGTGTTGTCGTGTCGCAGATGCACCGCAGCCCGGGCGTCTTCTTCGACCACGACCGCGGCAAGACCCACTCTTCGGGTAAACTGCTGTTCGCATGCCGCATCATTCCCTATCGCGGCTCGTGGCTCGACTTCGAATTCGACGCCAAGGATCTCGTGTTCGCGCGCATCGACCGTCGCCGCAAATTGCCGGTGACGACGCTGCTTTACGCGCTCGGCATGGATCAGGAAGGCATCATGGATGCTTTCTACGACACCGTCGATTACAAGCTGCAAAAGGCGACCAAAGGTCAGGAAGCGGGTTGGGTCACGCGCTTCTTCCCCGATCGCGTGCGCGGCACCCGTCCGAACTACGATCTGGTCAATGCCGATACCGGCGAGGTCATCACCAAGGCCGGCGAGAAAGTCACGCCGCGTCTGGTCAAGCAGCTGCTTGAAAAAGACGGCCCGCTGAACCTGCTGATCCCGTTCGAGCGCATCGTCGGCCGCTTTGTCGCGAAAGACATCATCAACGAGGACACCGGTCTGATCTACGCCGAGGCCGGCGACGAGATCACGATCGAATACGACCGTGACGGCGAGATCTCGGGCGGTCTGCTCAAGGTCCTGATCGACAACGGCATCACCGATATTCCGGTGCTGGACATCGACCACGTCAACGTCGGTCCCTACATCCGCAACACGATGGCGGCAGACAAGAACATGAGCCGAGACGGCGCGCTGATGGACATCTACCGCGTCATGCGTCCGGGCGAGCCGCCGACTGTCGAGGCTGCCTCGGCCATGTTCGACAGCCTGTTCTTCGATAGCGAGCGCTACGACCTTTCGGCCGTTGGTCGCGTGAAGATGAACATGCGTCTCGACCTCGATGCCCCGGATACCCAGCGCACGCTGCGTCACGAGGACATCATCGCCTGTATCCGCGGCCTCGTGGAACTGCGCGACGGCAAGGGCGAGATCGACGACATCGACCACCTCGGCAACCGCCGTGTGCGTTCGGTCGGCGAACTGATGGAAAACCAGTACCGCGTCGGCCTGCTCCGCATGGAGCGCGCGATCCGCGAGCGCATGTCCTCGGTCGAGATCGACACGGTCATGCCGCAGGATCTGATCAACGCGAAACCGGCGGCTGCGGCTGTCCGCGAATTCTTCGGCTCCTCGCAGCTGTCGCAGTTCATGGACCAGACCAACCCGCTTTCGGAAGTGACGCACAAGCGTCGTCTCTCGGCTCTCGGGCCGGGCGGTCTGACGCGCGAGCGTGCAGGCTTCGAGGTTCGCGACGTTCACCCGACCCACTACGGCCGGATGTGCCCGATCGAAACGCCGGAAGGCCAGAACATCGGTCTGATCAACTCGCTCGCGACCTTCGCCCGCGTCAACAAATACGGTTTCATCGAAACGCCTTACCGCAAGGTCATCGAAGGCCGTGTTACCGATGACGTGGTCTATATGTCCGCGACCGAGGAAATGCGTCACACCGTCGCTCAGGCGAACGCGACGCTCGACGCCGAAGGCAACTTCGTCGACGAGCTGATCTCGACCCGTCAGGCGGGCGACTTCATGCTGAACCCGGTTGATGCGGTCGATCTGATCGACGTTTCGCCCAAACAGCTGGTGTCGGTTGCTGCGGCTCTGATCCCGTTCCTTGAAAACGACGACGCCAACCGCGCTCTGATGGGCTCGAACATGCAACGTCAGGCCGTGCCGCTTCTGCGCGCCGAGGCTCCTTTCGTGGGCACCGGCATGGAAGCGATCGTGGCCCGCGATTCGGGTGCGGCGATCATGGCGCGTCGCGGCGGCATCATCGACCAGGTCGATGCGCAGCGTATCGTTATCCGTGCGACCGAAGATCTTGGTGCAGGCGATGCGGGCGTGGACATCTACCGTCTGCGCAAGTTCAAACGCTCGAACCAGTCCTCGACCATCAACCAGCGTCCGCTGGTGAAAGTGGGCGAGCGCGTCGTGACCGGCCAGGTCGTCGCCGACGGTCCCTCGACCGATCAGGGCGAACTGGCAATCGGCCGCAACGTGGTCGTCGCCTTCATGCCGTGGAACGGCTACAACTACGAAGACTCGATCCTGATTTCGGAGCGTATCCACCGCGACGACGTGTTCACCTCGATCCATATCGACGAATACGAAGTGGCGGCCCGCGACACGAAACTGGGGCCGGAAGAGATCACCCGCGACATCCCGAACGTCGGCGAGGAAGCGCTCCGCAACCTCGACGAAGCCGGTATCGTCTATATCGGTGCCGAAGTCGGCCCGGGCGACATTCTGGTGGGCAAGATCACGCCGAAGGGCGAAAGCCCGATGACGCCGGAAGAAAAGCTTCTGCGCGCCATCTTCGGTGAAAAAGCGTCGGACGTCCGCGATACCTCGCTGCGCCTGCCGCCGGGTGCTTACGGCACGATCGTCGAAGTTCGCGTCTTCAACCGTCACGGCGTCGACAAAGACGAACGCGCGCTTCAAATCGAGCGTGAAGAAGTCGAACGTCTGGCACGCGACCGCGACGACGAGATGGCGATCCTTGACCGCAACATCTACGCCCGTCTGAAGACGCTGATCTCGGGCAAGTCGGTTGTCAAAGGTCCCAAAGGCATCAAAGCCGGCGCGACCATCGACGACGAACTGCTGGGCACGCTGTCGCGCGGCCAGTGGTGGCTGCTTGCCGTCAGCGAGGAAGATGTCGCCAAGGAAGTCGAGGCGCTCAACCAGCAGTACGACGCACAGCGCAAGGCCCTCGAAGCACGCTTCGAAGACAAGGTCGAGAAAGTCCGTCAGGGCGACGACCTGCCTCCGGGCGTGATGAAGATGGTCAAGGTCTTCGTCGCGGTGAAGCGCAAGCTTCAGGCCGGCGACAAGATGGCCGGTCGTCACGGCAACAAAGGTGTCGTCTCGAAAGTCGTCCCGATGGAAGACATGCCTTTCCTTGCGGACGGCACGCCTGTCGACCTCGTGATGAACCCGCTCGGCGTTCCGTCGCGTATGAACGTTGGTCAGATCCTCGAAACCCACATGGGCTGGGCGTCGCGCGGTCTGGGCATCAAGATCGACGAAGCGCTGCAGGACTACCGCCGCAACGGCGATATGACTCCGGTTCGTGACGCGATGCGCAACGGTTACGGCGACGAAATCTATGCCTCGACCTTCGACGGCATCGACGACGCACGCCTGATCGAGCATGCAGAGGCCGTGAAAACGGGCGTTCCGATTGCAACGCCTGTCTTCGACGGTGCGAAAGAGGCCGACATCAACGACGCTCTGCGCCGTGCCGGTTTCGACACTTCGGGCCAGTCGATCGTGTTCGACGGTCGTTCGGGCGAGCAATTCGCACGTCCGGTCACCGTGGGCATGAAATACGTCCTGAAGCTGCACCACCTTGTCGACGACAAGATGCACGCTCGCTCGACCGGTCCGTACTCGCTCGTTACGCAGCAGCCGCTGGGTGGTAAGGCGCAGTTCGGTGGTCAGCGTCTGGGTGAGATGGAAGTCTGGGCTCTGGAAGCTTACGGCGCCGCCTATACCCTGCAAGAGATGCTGACCGTGAAGTCGGATGACGTTGCAGGCCGCACCAAGGTCTATGAATCGATCGTCAAGGGCGACGACAACTTTGAAGCTGGCGTCCCCGAGTCGTTCAACGTGCTGGTGAAAGAGGTCCGGGGTCTGGGCCTCAACATGGAACTCCTGGATGCGGAGGAAGAAGAGTGAGGGCTTTTGCCCTCACCCTGCCTTCCCTTCGCGCCACTCATTAGGAATTGAAAATGAACCAGGAACTCGCCAACAATCCCCTTAACCCGCTGGCCTCTCCGCGCCAGTTCGACGAGATTAAGATCTCGCTCGCATCCCCCGAAGAGATCCTCGCCTGGTCCTTCGGCGAGGTGAAAAAGCCGGAAACCATCAACTACCGCACGTTCAAACCCGAGCGTGACGGCCTGTTCTGCGCGCGCATCTTTGGTCCGATCAAGGACTACGAATGCCTGTGCGGCAAATACAAGCGCATGAAGTATCGCGGCCTCGTCTGCGAGAAATGTGGTGTTGAAGTCACGCTCCAGAAGGTGCGTCGCGAGCGCATGGGCCATATCGAGCTCGCCGCTCCGGTCGCGCATATCTGGTTCCTGAAATCGCTTCCGTCGCGCATCGGCCTGATGCTCGACATGACCCTGCGTGATCTCGAACGCATTCTCTACTTCGAGAACTACGTCGTGATCGAACCGGGTCTGACCGACCTCTCCTACGGCCAGCTGCTGGGCGAAGAAGAGTATATGGACGCGCAGGACCAGTTCGGCGCAGACGCTTTCACCGCCAATATCGGTGCCGAAGCGATCCGCGAAATGCTGGCCAATATCGATCTGGCTGCGACCGCAGACCAGCTCCGCGAGGAGCTGAAGGAAGCAACCGGCGAGCTAAAGCCGAAGAAGATCATCAAACGCCTGAAGATCGTCGAGAGCTTCCTGGAATCGGGCAACCGTCCCGAATGGATGGTCATGACCGTGATTCCGGTCATCCCGCCGGAACTGCGTCCGCTGGTTCCGCTGGATGGCGGCCGTTTCGCGACTTCGGACCTGAACGACCTCTATCGCCGCGTCATCAACCGCAACAACCGTCTGAAGCGCCTGATCGAGCTTCGTGCGCCCGATATCATCGTGCGCAACGAAAAGCGTATGCTTCAGGAATCGGTTGACGCTTTGTTCGACAACGGCCGTCGCGGCCGCGTCATTACGGGCAACAACAAGCGCCCGCTGAAGTCGCTGTCGGATATGCTGAAGGGCAAGCAGGGCCGCTTCCGTCAGAACCTTCTGGGCAAGCGCGTCGACTTCTCGGGCCGCTCGGTCATCGTGACCGGCCCCGAGCTGAAGCTGCACCAGTGCGGTCTGCCGAAGAAAATGGCGCTCGAGCTGTTCAAGCCGTTCATCTATTCGCGTCTTGAAGCGAAGGGCCTGTCCTCGACCGTCAAGCAAGCGAAGAAACTGGTCGAAAAAGAGCGTCCCGAGGTCTGGGATATCCTTGACGAGGTCATCCGCGAGCATCCGGTTCTGCTGAACCGTGCGCCCACGCTGCACCGTCTCGGCATCCAGGCGTTCGAGCCGATCCTGATCGAAGGCAAAGCGATCCAGCTTCACCCGCTGGTTTGCGCGGCGTTCAACGCCGACTTCGACGGTGACCAGATGGCCGTTCACGTCCCGCTGTCGCTTGAAGCGCAGCTGGAAGCGCGCGTCCTGATGATGTCGACCAACAACGTTCTGTCGCCCGCCAACGGCGCGCCGATCATCGTTCCTTCGCAGGACATGATCCTTGGTCTCTACTACACGACCATGCAGCGCGACGGCATGAAGGGCGAAGGCATGGCCTTCCGCAACCTCGAGGAAGTCGAGCACGCGCTCGCTGCCGACGAGGTGCATCTGCATGCCAAGATCACGGCCCGCGTGCCGCAGATCGACGAGAACGGCAACGAGGTGATGAAACGCTTCGAAACCACGCCGGGCCGTCTGCGCCTTGGCGCGCTGCTGCCGCGCAATGCGAAAGCACCGTTCGAGCTGGTCAACCGCCTGCTGCGCAAAAAGGACATCCAGTCCGTCATCGACACCGTCTACCGCTATAGCGGCCAGAAGGAATCGGTGATCTTCTGTGACCAGATCATGGGTCTCGGCTTCCGTTCGGCATTCCGTGCCGGCATCTCGTTCGGCAAGGACGACATGGTGGTTCCGGACAACAAATGGACCATCGTCGAAGAGGTCCAGGATCAGGTCAAGGAGTTCGAGCAGCAGTATCTCGACGGCCTGATCACCCAGGGCGAGAAGTACAACAAAGTCGTCGATGCGTGGTCGAAATGTAACGACCGCGTCACCGAGGCGATGATGAACACCATCTCGGCCACGCATTATGCTCCGAACGGCGCCGAAGAAGAGCCGAACTCGGTCTATATGATGGCGCACTCCGGTGCTCGTGGCTCGGTCACGCAGATGAAGCAGCTGGGCGGGATGCGCGGCCTGATGGCCAAGCCGAACGGCGAGATCATCGAGACGCCGATCATCTCGAACTTCAAGGAAGGTCTGACCGTTCTTGAATACTTCAACTCGACCCACGGCGCCCGTAAGGGTCTGTCGGATACCGCACTGAAGACGGCAAACTCGGGTTACCTGACCCGCCGTCTGGTGGACGTCGCCCAGGACTGCATCGTGCGCGAGCATGATTGCGGCACCGACCGCGCGATCACCGCTTCGGCTGCAGTCAACGACGGTGAAGTCGTCAGCCCGCTCTCCGAGCGCGTGCTGGGCCGCGTTGCTGCCGATGACGTTCTGGTTCCGGGCGAAGACACGATCATCGTCCGCGCCGGCGAAGTCATCGACGAACGCAAGGCGGACGAGATCGAGCAAGCCCATGTCCAGACCGTGCGCATCCGCTCGGCTCTGACCTGTGAGGCCGAAGACGGCGTTTGCGCCCTGTGCTATGGTCGCGACCTTGCACGCGGTACGCTGGTCAACATCGGTGAAGCTGTCGGCATCATCGCCGCACAGTCGATCGGTGAACCGGGTACGCAGCTGACGATGCGGACCTTCCACATCGGCGGCGTGGCTCAAGGTGGCCAGCAGTCGTTCATCGCGGCAGCGCAAGACGGCAAGATCACCTTCGAGAACGAGAGCCTTCTGGCCAATGCCAACGGCGAATTCATCGTCATGAGCCGCAACATGCAGCTCAATGTGATGGGTGCGGGCGACGAGGTTCTCTCGACGCACAAGCTGTTCTACGGCTCGAAGCTCTTTGTCGCCGAAGGCGATGCGGTGACCCGCGGCCAGAAGCTGTTCGAATGGGACCCCTATACCCTGCCGATCATCGCCGAGAAGGCCGGTACCACGAAGTTCGTCGACCTCATCGCCGGTATCTCGGTGCGTGACGAGACGGATGACGCGACGGGCATGACCCAGAAGATCGTCACCGATTGGCGTTCGGCGCCGAAAGGCAACGAGCTCAAGCCGGAAGTCATCCTGATGGATGCCAACGGCGAGCCGATCCGCAACGATCAGGGCAATCCGGTCAGCTATCCGATGTCGGTGGACGCCGTTCTGTCGATCGAAGATGGCGCCGATGTCCGCGCCGGTGACGTTATCGCGCGTATTCCGCGCGAAGGCGCCCGGACCAAGGACATCACCGGTGGTCTGCCGCGTGTGGCCGAACTGTTCGAAGCCCGTCGTCCGAAAGATCACGCAATCATCGCGGAAATCGATGGTTATGTGCGCTTCGGCAAGGACTACAAGAACAAGCGCCGCATCGCGATCGAGCCTTCGAACGAAGGTCAGGAAGCGGTCGAGTACATGGTGCCGAAAGGCAAGCACATCCCGGTGCAGGAAGGCGACTTCGTGCAGAAGGGTGACTACATCATGGACGGCAACCCCGCTCCGCACGACATCCTGCGCATCATGGGTATCGAGGCTTTGGCCGACTACCTGATCGACGAAGTGCAGGACGTCTATCGTCTGCAGGGCGTGAAGATCAACGACAAGCACATCGAGGTGATCGTGCGGCAGATGCTGCAGAAGATCGAGATCCTCGACAGTGGTGACACCACGCTTCTCAAAGGTGAAAACGTCGATCGTGACGAATTCTTCGAAGAGAACGCCAAGATCGAAGCGCGTGGTGGCCGTCCGGCAACCGGCGAGCCGGTCCTGCTCGGGATCACCAAAGCGTCGCTGCAGACCCGCAGCTTCATCTCGGCCGCGTCGTTCCAAGAGACGACCCGCGTGCTGACCGAAGCCGCTGTTCAGGGTAAGCGCGACAAGCTTGTCGGCCTGAAAGAGAACGTCATCGTCGGCCGCCTGATTCCGGCCGGTACCGGTGGCGCGACCGCCCGCGTTCGCAAGATCGCAGCGGACCGCGATGCCGAGGTGATCGGCGTTCGCCGCGCCGAAGCCGAAGCCGCCGCCGCATTGGCTGCGCCCGAGGTGGTGACGCCGGCAGGTGTCTTCTCGGACGATCAGGAGTAATCCCTCCGTCCGAATGAACTGGAAGGCCCGGAGGAAACTCCGGGCCTTTTTCCTTTCCGGCGGGCAGGGAAGGGCGCGCGGCGATATGCGGTTTCGGGAACGGGCGCGCTTTCGCGCCTTACCTTTCTGCGCGTTCCTCGAGCAGGGCAGCGGTCGCGGCCGGATCGACGATCATTGCGCGTTTGGGATTGGCCGGATCGTCGACGATATGGGCCGGCAGCCCTTGATGCGTGATCCCCATCGTGCGCGCGATCGTGTCGTAATTGCGGTTGGGTTTGGGGCGCCGCAAGGTCAGCATCCGTGCCTTCATATCCTTGCACAGCACGCAGGTATGAAGCGCTGATCCTTCGACCCCCGCGATCACACGCGCATTGGCAAAGAATCCGACCTGTTCGGCGATGGGCAGGCCCTCGGGCGTGACGATCTTCCAGCCCTTGTCGCGCAGCCGCGCGGTCAGTTCGGCCTCGCCGTCGATATGGTAGAACCCGCCGGTGAAGGATTGCCGGGTGAGGTAGATCTTGTCCTCGCCCAGCCTGCCCTGAACGGTCGCGAGTGCGTCCTTTTGGCGGTAGTGGAAGTGGTCGGGGATGATATAGCCCGGCGCCGGAACCCAGATTTTCGCGAAACGCGTCGGTTGGCGCAGGATGAGATGGCGTTTGTGGGGGACCGACAGGAAGCGCAGGAGTTTATGCGACCATTCGGTCAGGTTGCGGCCCGCCGCCCAGACGATCCGCAGCTCGGATTCCTTGTAGGCCCAGAGCCGCGAGAGGGTCTCCAGCAGGAAATGCCCGTAATGATGCGAGATATAGCCGGCAAAGATGACCTCTTCGTCGATGAAGGCGACCGGCTCCCCGTTGGCGGCGGGCTCGCCCAGAAGGATGTTGCGGTAGCGTTCGAGCCCCGAGATGCGCACCGGCCTTGCGTCCTGATCGAGCACGCCCATCGGTTGGCCGCGCGGGATCTGGTAATCGTCGGCGGGATAGACGGTGCCGTTGCGGTAAGCGGTCAGCGGCAATTCGTAATCGGCAGGGTCGGAGGCGCTTCCAAGTCCGTAGGGCAGGTACATTGATCTCTTTCGCAGCGGGCTTCCGGCGAGGCCGGTTGGTGTCGGGGCGATGCTTGTGCCGCCGGCATGGACGCAGATATAGCGAGTTCGCGCAACCTGTCGCGCAATTTGCGTATCCTCCGCGCCGCGTGGCCTCGCCGGATGCGGTTTCGCCACGGTTCGAGACCCGTCCCGACCCCGGGGGCGGCGGGGCAGGGGGCGGCTGCTCCTGTTGACTCGGGGCGGGAATCTTTCTATATGCGCATCACCCGGAGAGAGTCTCAGTTCCGGGGCCCAGAACCAACATGGTCAAAGTTTGGGTTAATTACCCGGATTTTCTGGAATTCCCGTCCATTCTCTTTCGAGAATCGGATGGGTTTGGCGTTTTGCAATCTGTGCAGAACGCTGTCGAGAAGTGGCGCAGTCATCCGGCTGCGAGTATTGACGAAAGCAAGACGGGGAACCGAATGCCGACGATCCAACAGCTGATCCGCAAACCGCGGCAGCCCAAAGTGCAGCGCTCGAAATCGCAGCACCTCCAAGGATGCCCGCAAAAGCGCGGCGTCTGCACGCGTGTGTACACCACCACGCCGAAGAAACCGAACTCCGCTATGCGTAAGGTCGCGAAAGTGCGCCTGACGAATGGCTTCGAGGTCATCTCCTACATCCCGGGCGAAAAGCACAACCTCCAGGAGCACAGCGTCGTGCTGATCCGTGGCGGCCGCGTGAAAGACCTTCCGGGTGTCCGTTACCACATCCTCCGGGGTGTTCTGGACACCCAGGGCGTCAAAGATCGTCGTCAGCGTCGTTCGAAATACGGCGCGAAGCGTCCGAAGTAAGGAGAGGCATAGATGTCACGTCGTCACGCCGCTGAAAAACGCGAAATCCTTCCCGACGCCAAATACGGCGATCGGGTTCTGACGAAATTCATGAACAACCTGATGGTTGACGGTAAGAAATCGACCGCCGAGCGCATCGTCTACAACGCGCTCGAGCGTGTTGAGGGCAAGCTGAAGCGCGAGCCGATCGAAGTCTTCCACGAAGCCCTCGACAACGTGAAGCCTTCGGTCGAAGTGCGCTCGCGTCGCGTTGGTGGTGCAACCTACCAGGTTCCGGTCGAGGTTCGCCCGACCCGTCGCGAGGCTCTGGCCATCCGTTGGCTGATCACCGCTGCGAAAAACCGCAACGAACACACCATGGAAGAGCGTCTGGCTGGTGAGCTGGCCGATGCCGTCAATGGTCGTGGCACCGCGGTCAAGAAGCGCGAAGACACCCACAAGATGGCCGACGCCAACAAAGCGTTCAGCCATTACCGCTGGTAATCGAAGGGAACGCTTATGGCACGCGAATATCCGCTAGAACGTTACCGTAACTTCGGGATCATGGCTCACATCGACGCGGGTAAAACCACGACGACCGAGCGCATCCTGTTCTATACCGGTAAGAACCACAAAATGGGTGAGACGCACGACGGTGCGTCCACCATGGACTTCATGGAACAGGAAGCAGAGCGCGGGATCACGATCTCGTCCGCTGCCACCACGACCTTCTGGCAAAAGCACGAGGACACCGAGTTCACGGTGGACCAAGAGCAGCGTCACAAGTTCAACATCATCGACACCCCCGGCCACGTTGACTTCACGATTGAAGTTGAACGTTCGCTGGCGGTTCTCGATGGTGCGATCTGCCTTCTCGACGGTAACGCCGGCGTTGAACCGCAGACCGAAACCGTGTGGCGTCAGGCGGACCGCTATGGCGTGCCGCGGATCGTGTTCGTCAACAAGATGGACAAGATCGGCGCGGACTACTTCAAGTGCGTCGAGATGATCAAAGACCGCACCGGCGGCACCCCGTGCCCGATCGCTTTGCCGATCGGCGCCGAGGACAAGCTGGAAGGCGCGATCGACCTGATCAAGATGGAAGAATGGGTCTGGAAGGGCGAGGACGTTGGCGCGTCCTGGGTCCGTCAGCCCATCCGCGAAGAGCTGAAAGATCTGGCCGACGAATGGCGCGGCAAGATGATCGAGCTCGCCGTCGAAATGGACGACGCGGCCATGGAAGCCTATCTTGAAGGCAACGAGCCCGACGAGGCAACGCTGCGCAAGCTGATCCGCAAGGGTACGCTCTCGCTGACGTTCTTCCCCGTCATGGCTGGTTCGGCGTTCAAGAACAAAGGTGTCCAGCTGCTGCTGAACGCCGTGATCGACTTCCTGCCGGCTCCGACCGACGTTCCGGACCTGATGGGCTTCGCCCCTGACGACGAGACCGAAACGCGCAACATCGCGCGCAAGGCTTCGGATTCCGATCCGTTCTCGGCGCTTGCGTTCAAGATCATGAACGACCCCTTCGTCGGCTCGCTGACCTTCACGCGCATCTATTCGGGCGCGCTGAAAAAAGGCGACCAGATGCTGAACGCCACCAAAGGCAAGCGCGAACGCGTTGGCCGTATGATGGTGATGCACGCGATCAACCGCGAAGAGATCGATGAAGCCTTTGCCGGCGACATCATCGCTCTGGCAGGTCTGAAAGAAACCACCACGGGTGACACCCTGTGTGATCCGGCCAAGCCGGTGGTTCTCGAAACCATGACCTTCCCCGAGCCGGTGATCGAGATTGCCGTCGAGCCCAAGTCGAAAGCCGACCAGGAAAAGATGGGCCTCGCCCTTCAGCGCCTGGCAGCAGAAGACCCGTCCTTCCGCGTCGAAACCGATATCGAATCGGGCCAGACGATCATGAAGGGCATGGGCGAACTTCACCTCGACATCCTGGTCGACCGCATGAAGCGCGAGTTCAAGGTCGAGGCGAATATCGGTGCGCCGCAGGTGGCTTATCGCGAGACCATCTCGAACGAAGCCGAGATCGACTATACGCACAAGAAACAGACCGGTGGTACCGGCCAGTTCGCGCGTATCAAGCTGGTCATCACGCCCACCGAGCCGGGCGAAGGCTACTCGTTCGAGTCGAAAATCGTTGGTGGTGCTGTTCCGAAGGAATACATCCCCGGCGTCGAAAAAGGCATCAAGTCGGTCATGGACTCCGGTCCGCTGGCAGGCTTCCCGGTTATCGACTTCAAAGTCGCTCTGATCGACGGTGCTTTCCACGATGTCGACTCGTCGGTTCTCGCCTTCGAAATCGCTGCTCGCGCTGGTATGCGTGAGGGTCTGCGCAAAGCAGGTGCAAAACTGCTCGAGCCGATCATGCGCGTCGAAGTCGTGACTCCGGAAGAGTATACCGGTTCGATCATCGGTGACCTCACCAGCCGTCGCGGCATGGTTCGTGGTCAGGACACCCGCGGTAACGCCAACGTCATCGACGCAATGGTCCCGCTGGCGAACATGTTCGGCTACATCAACAACCTGCGCTCGATGTCCTCGGGCCGTGCAGTGTTCACGATGCAGTTCGACCATTACGATGCCGTTCCGCAGAACATCTCGGACGAGATCCAGAAGAAATACGCTTAATCGGTTTGGCGGGGCGCACCCCCGCCTTTCCCTTGCAGATCACGCGAATTTAAGGAGCCCTGCTTATGGCAAAGGCAAAGTTTGAACGGAACAAACCGCACGTCAACATCGGCACGATCGGCCACGTTGACCACGGCAAGACGACGCT
>NZ_JBHMDZ010000017.1:0-85087 GCF_042430175.1 Paracoccus cavernae
TTCATCGATATCGATACATTGCTCTCGGCCGACGAATTTGCGGATAGCGATCATTACACGCGAACCGGCTACTTCAAGATCGCCGATTTCGTAAACAAACGCGCCGCCGAGATACTGGAAATTGTCCCGATCAAAGCCGTGGTCTGAAATGAGGCGTTACAACCGGCCACAGGATCGCTAGAGGCCTCGGCAGCCTGCGGCAGAGTGTGGCCGGCCATCACTTGGACCATGCAGAATGGGGCGACAATCCGGGTGGCGTCGGGCTTTTGCGGCGTCAGCCCCGAGGTATTTGGAACGACCTACTGACACCACTCACAAAACCATCTGGAAACAGTCCGCCGCACTACGGATAGCAGCCATGCTGCGCGCCAACCTGTGCTCTAAACTAGATACAGAATGGACGAGTTATCTAAGTGACTGATTTTTATGGCGCACCCAAGAGAACCGCAATCAATCCGCAATTTCAATGACCTGAACGGTATCGTACTGCAAGAGTGTGGCACCAGTAATCAAGGCGTTACGGCGGAAAGTGTATCACCTCACGCCCGCCCCATACCCCCGCGGGCGACCGGTCAACACATCCCAATTGATCGGGCGGCGCAGGCAACCGCGCACATGACGCCTGCCGGGCTTCTCGCGCTTCACGACCAGTTCCGTCACGGACGACGAGAGTCGGCTTGACGATAGCATCGCTCTGGCGGCTGCGTTCGGAGCCGAAGCCTTCGTGCACCATGCGGGCTGCGAGGGCGGCGCTACCAACGCCTTGACGTATGCCTTCCTGACCGCACTCATCGACCCCATGTCGCCCGATCTGGACTACCTGCGCATGGACCCTGCCGCAGCGATTGCCGCGCGCGCGAAAGGCGGTGCAGCATGAGCGCCGTGGATAAAGCGCCGGAGATGCCCAACTGGGAAGGCTTCGGCCTTGCCATCATGGAGGATTGGGGTGCGCACTGCGATACCGAAGCGTCTGTCCGGTTTGATCTCGCTATCAAATTCGGCATCCTTCGCCCCATTGCTGGTGGATTTGACCCAGACACCCATGTCGATGATCACGGGGATGCAGAACGGGGCGACCCGTGGTTCGAGCTGAACCGCCGCGCCGATCTCACCGCCCCCTCTGCGCCTGCCGAGGTCGAGGGGCTGCGAAGCATCATCGCCGCGAGCAACAATGTGATCGACGGGCTGACCGCCGAGAATACCGCGCTCCAGTTCGAGAACGCCCGCCTGACCGCCGAGCTTGCGGCGGAGAAGGCGAAGCGCGGGGCGCGGCTTGAGACGGCGGCAGAAGCTTTGGCCGCTAGAAAATACCAAGACGCGGATGAACATGCGGAACATGCTTGGAATGCCGCGCTAGATCGCGGGATTGTTGAAATCCGCGCTCTCGACCCCGACGCCACTGCTGCCCTTGACCAGATCGTCAAGCAGGCCGTGGACGCAGAGACGCGCGCGTGTGCGGAGGTGTGTATGCGGGAGGATATAGGCGTCACTTATGAGTGCTGTCACGCCGCCATCCTCGCCCGCCTCGACCAGCGCAAGGAGGCGGGGGCATGATGAATACAGACGGGGTATTCGCCCTTTTCCTTATCATCACTAACCCCGGCTACTCGGGCGCAACGAAGCACATCACAACCCAAGAGTTCCAGAGTCGGGAGTTGTGCGAATGGGCCAAGGGGGAGATTTTGTCTTTGCTGGGCAAGCCATATAGAGCGGAAGACCCCGTTGGCGTTTGCCTTCCAGTGGAGGTGCGCAAATGACCCCTACCCCGACCGCCGCCGCGCGGGTAAGCGGAACGATCAAGGCGCTGGAATGGACCGACAGACCAGACGCATCGTGGGCTAATGGTTTCGAGTACCTCATAGAGCTGTCGCACAACGGGAGCTGGTACTTTGACCATCTTGGCCCGTTCGAGACGAGAGAGGCCGCCAAAGCCGCCGCGCAGGCCGATTACGAGGCCCGCATCCTCGCCGCGATCCAGCCCGACCCTGAGCCGAAACCGGTGGCGTGGCTTTTCGAAGGGAGTGCGTTCGAGACGGAGGCAGAAGCCAAGCACGCCTGCAACTGCGCCTTGCTGACTTTTGACCGCATCCTACCAGTCTACGCCACCCCGTCCAGCGCGGGCATGGTGAGCGTCGAGGCGGCGGCGAAGCCTGCGGCTGAAATCATCACGCCTGTCGAAAGGACTTTCCTGATCAATATCGCGATGGAAGGTACTGATGCCGATTTCCGACGATATCGGTATCGCTTCGCGAGAGCCCTGCGCGCCCTTGCTGGGGAGGGAGGGCGGTGACGCGCTCAAATCGCGGAATTTTACTTCATTGACATGGATACCGTCGTTCGCAATCAATTGCCGGCACAACCTTAAGGTGAGGTAAGAATGCCCGGACGGATCTTGGACGCATGGAACGTGGAGCTCACCGAGCTTGCTTACCTAAACATTCCCGGATGGACTTTTGACGACAACGCCTATGGCTCCAACGGCCCCCCATATGACCTGACACCACACCTAATACAGGTCGAGATCAACGACGTTGACGAAAGCGGAACGATCACCGTGAACACTGGGGACACGATCACCGTTAACGGCGTCCCTGAACAGATCGGCCTAATTTACTATGGCGATACCGTCGTCATAGACGGCGTGACGGTACAGACCGTCAGCTTCTACGTTGGTCAAGGGAATGCCGTTCCGATCGTCCTCCCCATTTTGAACGGAAAGGTTTCCAGCGCCTTTGGCGGCGACATTACATCTTCCCAAGGAACCGGTTCATTTGGCACGCCAATTCCTTACACGCAATTTGCATGCTTTTGCAAAGGGACGATGATCGCTGCAGAGCAGGGCTTCGTCCCGATCGAAACAATTAAGGTGGGCGATCGTGTCGTAACAAAGGACAATGGCCTGCAAGTGATCAGGTGGATTGGCTCAGCGACAATCGGCGGAAGCCGAGCCGAAATCCCTGACAATCTGCGACCAATTCGTATCGCATCAGGCGCACTCGGCCCCAATGTCCCTAGCGAAGATCTGTTGGTTTCGCCCCAGCACCGCATTCTTGTCCGTTCAAAAATAGCCCGCCGTATGTTTGGCGCCGAGGAGATTCTGGTCGCGGCCAAAAATCTTCTACAACTTGAGGGCATCAACACCGCTAACGATCTGCAGGTCGTTGAATATTTCCACTTCCTCCTCGATCAACATGAAGTTGTCACCTCAAATGGCGCAGAAACCGAGTCTCTTTATACAGGACCAGAGGCTCTCAAGTCAGTTGGGCCGCAAGCAAAGGAAGAGATACTGGCGATTTTTCCTGAACTCGCACAGGCCGACCTCCTGCCAAATCCAGCGCGAATGATCCCTGCCGGAAAGAAAGCCCGGAAGTTGGTCGAACGTCACGCGGTCAACCTCCAACCGTTGTCTTGACCGAGGCCGAAAATCCGGCCGCGCCCGCTCGCTACGGCAACCGGCGCGTGTCGGCACGGGATGTTCCAGCAAAAACAATGGCTAGCTATCCATTAAATAGCTCAGCGATATTTCCATTTACCTGACGAAAAAATCAGATGCACGCGACCTAACTTTGTACACTAAACTAAAGGTGTAGGTTATCGATCTGTTGGTTTCGAAGCGTGTTTAACGAGTGCAGGCAGACACTCACTGAAGGCCCTGGTCAACCAGTGTTGCGATCCGCTGGTTGACCAGACAAGCCTTTTCATCCCCGACCCAACCCTCCATAAACACCTCAGCTCGCAAGTTCCCTACACTTCGAGCGTGGCCAGTCGCTTCAGGGGTTTGCGTTCATTGTGGTGACTGGCCAGCACTCGCTAGTCCTTGACCCAGCCGGGCGTCGTGTCGATCACCTCAACGATTCCGCCCTTCGGCCCGGGCTCGCCGCACCATGCGCAATGGCAGCTTGCGCATGGCGATACAGAAGCCCTGCCCGCGAATTGTTTACATCAATAACAAGGACTAAGCGCTGGCGAACGGGATTTGTCGACTCATTCGTAGCAAATCGGCGCGGACTACCCTATATGACACATGCATCTTATGTTTTTCGGACCTGTTCCTTTCGGCTCAGCTTTCGATCGTTAGCTCTGCCGGACCGCTGCATTCCGTGGGCGGTGTATAAAGGAATATCACAATGGCCAATGGCACCGTGAAATGGTTCAACTCCACTAAAGGCTTCGGCTTTATTGCCCCGGAAACTGGTGGCGCCGATATTTTCGTCCACATTTCCGCAGTCGAGCGGTCCGGTCTGTCCGGCTTGAACGACAACCAGAAAGTGTCGTTTGAGGTCGAAAAAGGCCGCGACGGCCGCGACTCGGCGGTCAAAATCGAGACCCTCTGAAATGAACTGGAAGACCCGCTTAGCGCGGGTCTTTCTGTATTAGGGCATTGCCGTTCTACCATCGCCAGAACACCCGCACCCAGAGCGCTCAAGGCCGTGTAGAGGGTGCCATCGTTTCCCCCTACCTGCATTCGGCAAACCGAGATCGAGAGCGGGAACACCCAAAGCCGTATAGGCAAAACTACCTATGCAAAAACACACATATCTAAGTCGACAAATCGCGACACCTAACCTTGTGCAGTAGACACAAGGCGTGGTCGTTAGATTTTTGTTTCACCGTGTTTTCGAGTAACGATCCGATTTCTTGGCCAACCTGCAGTTCCAATCCGGTAGCTTGGCCAGCTAATGCGTTTAGGCGGCCTTAGAGATTGCACCAGTAAGATGTGCTAGAGCAGCAGCAGCCATTTCGGGGCTGACGCCCTCCGGGCGATAATCAGAGCCCCCGCCAGCAATCTGCTGCAAACGCGAAAGAAGTGCAGCCAATGACACCTCACGACCGTCCGCTACCTTCGCGCAAATCAACCGACCGACTGTGAAGGCAACCATGTCGGGATTTGTTACGTAGTCTAAATCGCCAAATTGACCAACCAAAGCAACCTCCTAAGGTGTTGAGACAATACTCTCCTCACGATAGCGATTGGGCATGAATACGCCAGTCGCTTCAAGAATGCTGCGGCTGGCCACATCTCGAACCCGTTAATCCTTGATCCAACCGGACGTTGTATCGTTTACCTCAACGCTCACCCCCTTCGCCCCCAACCTACCGAACCATGCGCAACAGGAACGCTCCAAGAACTGATCGCGCGGGATGAGCGGACTGCCGACCGGCGCGTAGCGGACATGGCCGCACTCGCACTCGCACTCGCACTCGCACTCGCACTCGCACTCGATGTGGTAGCGATAAGGGAGCGCCTGGGAAGAAGCCACAGCTGACCGGCTCACCAGCGCCATAGCGGAGGACCGGCCTTTGAAAGCGGGCTCACCGGATTGGCAATGCGCCGAACGTCATCGATCACCGTCTGGGGGATGGTCATCTCAACTTCGCCTCGCGCGCGACAGACCTTGCACCGCAGGGCAAACTGTAGATCGCGGATGCGCATGTTTGGCGTCGCGACCGTCCGAAGGCGAAAGTCGCCCTGATAGATATAGGTCTTGCCGCAGCCGGTGCAACGGATCTGCAACGCCACCCCTTCCGCTATCAGATCTCGAATCGTTATGCCCGCCACGCCGAGAACATACAGTGAACATGTTAAGAGATCCAGCGGTAGCGATGCGGGGCCTTGCCGCCGTTCGCAGGCGCGGTACAGAAGCAAGCTTGTATGACCGCACGATCGCCCCCTGGGGCGGAGTGCCAACGGACAGCGTTGCGCCATTACATCATCAAATCGGGCGTGCGGTCACTCAAACGGCGCGCAGTGATCTCAGACACGAGGGCCTCGAGTTGGCTGGCTTTTTCATACCAGGGATTGTTAGTGCGATCTGGCTGCGTCATTTGTCGACATGACTTAGATAATTACCTCGTGTAGACATGCCCCTTATGTCCCGCTAACCTGCAAAAAATTTTCTCCAGCCTGTAATTCATGAGGCACATTATGGCGAGTGAAACCGATGTCGCCCACAGCGCGCCATCT
This sequence comes from Paracoccus cavernae, assembly GCF_042430175.1. Classification (NCBI taxonomy): domain Bacteria; kingdom Pseudomonadati; phylum Pseudomonadota; class Alphaproteobacteria; order Rhodobacterales; family Paracoccaceae; genus Paracoccus; species Paracoccus cavernae. The sequence continues at coordinate 5,966 of NZ_JBHMDZ010000017.1, forward strand.
TGGTTTGTAGGACCAGGCGAGACGGACTCTTTGGCATGGATCGCTATTGCAGTACTTTTTCTGGCGATCTTTGGCCTTATTTCCTTGTACGCTGCATTTGATCGTTGGGCCGAACATCGCTCAAAGGGCACGCCGCTTGCAAAGACGATTCCTACTATGCTGACGATAGCGCTGATTTACGAGGTGTTCCCAGTTGACCACTTCAGTCTGCTGTTGCCACTTAGCGCAATCTTAATCTCGCTTATGGCGGATTGGTCACGCTTTCATTCATTGGTAGATGTGCGCACGTTCGTCACTGCAGCGGCGGCTCCGACGGAAGCTGAGTCCGCATCTGTCGCACCAAATACAAAGCAAGTTCAAAGTACAACCGCGGCGCCAGAGCCACGGGATTCTGTTAGTGAAACTGCCGGGACTGAGCTGCAACACGTTGAAGCCACAATTGCCCCTGCCGTACCCGAGAAGGGGAACTGAACTGTGCTCGAACTGCTGCTGACGTCTTTCCCAGTCATCATTCGCTACTTCCAGCTCAAGCGACGCGGCGAGGCGATGTCCGTCTGGAACATGAGAACCGCGTTCTTCCTTTGGGGCATCATGGCCTTTGCCCTGTTCGTGATGATTTTTTACTTCCACCCGAAATCTTACTCGGGTGTGTTACCATTCCGCACGGTCTCGGTGGTGGCCCAGACAAACGGCCCTGTGACAGAGGTGAATGTCCGCAATGGCCAGCGCGTGTCGAACGGCGACTTGTTGTTTCGGATCGAGAATAGTGCCCAACTTGCGGAGTTGAAGCGGGCTCAAGTTGGCTTGGAGGCGCTGAAAGCTGACGAGGCCAAGGCAGGAAACCAGCTCTCTGCTGCAGAGGCGAGCGTCGTTGAAGCAGCTGCCTCACTGGAGCTAACGCGAGAAGACCTGGAACAGGCTACCCTGCTTGCTGATCGCAAGGTTGGCACACAAGATGCGGTTCGCACTCTCCAGGCCGAAGCAACTGTCGGCGAAGCTCGCCTGGCAGCGGCGCAGGCCCAAATTGCTCTGGTACAGACAGAGCTGAATGACAGCATTCCGGCGAGACGTAAATCCGCTGAGGCCGCGCTGGAGGCCGCTCAGGCTGCGCTGGACAAAACCGAAGTCCGCAGCTTCACGGACGGTGTGGTAACGCAAATGGTGCTGGGCGCAGGAAGCCCGGCTTCGCAGCTCATTCTTAGCCCGGCAATGGTCATCATTCCTGACCGCGATCCAGAGGTTCCGGTACGAATCACAGCGGGCTTTCCCCAAGTGGCTCGCGCGGCGCTTTATGAAGGAATGCCTGCTGAAATTGCCTGCGGCGCGAATATGGGCCTGACATTCAAAAATAGCGTTTTGCCAGCGCATATATCCTCCATCCAACCTGCGGTCGCTGCAGGGCAACTTGTTCCTGGCGGACAACTGGTCGAGCCGCGCGCAGCCATGACCCAAGGCTCGCTGCTCGTCTATTTCGAACTGGTTCACCCCGAACATGCCTCGATCATGCTCGATGGCAGCGGCTGTATCGTCCAAACCTATACCAACAACCTTCCCGGCTTTGGTGGCCATGTTATTTCTGCCACCGGAGTTATTAAGGCGATCGGCTTACGACTGAAGGTATGGGGAGCGTTGATTTCCGGAATCGGTCTGTCAGGTGGCGGCGGGCATTGATCGTCGTCGTATCTTCTGTAGAGCTTTAGCAAGGGCTGGTTTGCCCTATCGTTGTGCCGTGCTTGAACGGTGGCTACGAGGAAGGGCGCATCGCGCTTCGACCGCAGGCAGACGTCCCCGCGCTCCACTGCATTTGCGAACGGCTAGGCCATGCCCGAGCTTAGACGAATGTCGGTGATGGGCTCCGACGTCGATCTTGCCGTTGCCGATCCTATCTCCCACAGGCCGGCGGCGGTGGCGGTGGCGGCAGCGATGCAGGGAGAGCTTCCATTTGCAGGCACAGCATGGGTGTCAGCCGGAGCTGCCACATGGTCGTCCAGCGGGGCGGACTGTAGACTTCGCGCCACAAGGCACGAATAGCACCCAAGGACCTCGGGGCTATTCTGTCGACCCAATGCGCCCGCTCATTGGTACATATGCGACAAGGATGATATGCCGCTCTGGCGGAGGCGCTTTCATGACTAACACTACATTTCGGACCAGATGGCGCGTGCTGATCCCGGCAAGCTTGAGCCTGACGGTGTTCATTCTCATCGCCATTCTGGCTTCTCCCCTGCACGAGCTAATGGGCGAGCGGCTGAAGCCTATCTTGACCACTGACCTTATCCGGCAAGTCGCCGGTTCGCTCTCGCTGTTTGCTGGGGCGCGGCTGATCATGCTGTTTCTGCGTCAACGGCTGCAGATCCGAAGCAAGGGCCAACGGCCCGTTCCGAAGGTGGTCTTGGATGTCCTCAGTACGGTGATCTACACGCTGGTCGCCATCGTTAGTTTGTCGCTGTTCCTGCGTGACGACCTCTCTGGACTGTTGACGGGATCGGGGCTGGTCCTGGCGGTTCTAGGCTTTGCCATCCGCAACGTCGTGGCAGACATTTTCTCGGGCCTCGCGCTCAGCATCGAGGCACCGTTCAGGATCGCCGACTGGATTCAGATCGACACTTTGGGGCGGGGCCGTGTCGTCGAGATCGGCTGGCGGACCTCGCGCCTGGTCACAAGGGACAGCACCTACATTATTCTGCCAAACAGCCAGATCTCGCGGCAGAAGATCACCAATTTCAGCGCACCGCGCGAAGAGTATCGTGACGCGATCGAGATGACCCTTCCGGCGGAAATTTCGGTCAGCGAAGCACGGAACCTGATAAAGCTGGCACTGCGCGGAGTCAGATCTCTGATCGCGGATCGAAAGACCGATATTCACGTCCTGCGCTATAGCCCGCAGGGCATAACCTATCAGGTGAAATATTGGGTCCCCCGACATGATCGGGAAACGGATTGTCGCAACGAGGTCTTCATCGCCATCGACCGCGTCCTTCGAGAGCGCGGCATCCGCATCGCCATGGCACCACTGAGCCCATTGCCTGAAGCGGATGCGAATGAGGCGCCAGTTAACGACTGAACGGGCAATGATCTCTTGCAGGCTTTAAATATCTATAGCAACCCGTGCCTTTTCCGTCGGCTTTCTAAAAATTTCACTTCGTACAGCGAGGATTCTCTGAGCCCGACGGGCGAGCCTATCAGGCACCTTGCCCCCAATTGTCGAGCAAAGTGGGGCAACTGTGGCGGAGGTGCGGCGTCTGTTATGCGGACAAAGCTGACCTTCGGTATGTCCCTGCCTGCATGGTGATGCGGCAGGGAATCTCGCTTATTCGGCCAAGATGCGGGTGATCAGGTCGTAGGTAGCGCGCACTCGGGCTTCGTTAGGATAATTGCGGTTCGCGAGGACCACGACGCCCAAATCCTCGCTTGGCACCATAGCGACGTAGCCACCGAAGCCATTAGTGGACCCGGTCTTGTTCAGGATGACGTCGTGATCGCGCGCCACTTTCATTTCATCCATCGGTTGAGGTTCAAGGATGAAGTCGTAGCCGTTCCCCTCCACCATTAGTTCCGGATCGACCGGCCAAGTATATGCTTCCCAGATCATTGACTGCGTGAACAGTCGCGTCTGAAACTGCCCCACCTGTGTGCGGGCCGCTGCCTCGCGGATCTCGGGCGAGGCATTGCCTTGCGCAAGCTCTACATCCAGCAAAGTTAGCATGTCGCGGGCCGACGATTTCACGCCATAGGCCTCGTCGTCGAGCACGCCGGGCGTCACGCGGATTGGCGCATTTGTCTTGCGGTCGTAGCCGAAGGCATAAGAACCCATCGCATCTGCTGGGACATCAACCCATGTGCTCGTCAGCCCGAGCGCGGGAAAGAGGTTCGTTTGCAGAGCATCAGCATAGCTCATGCCCATCGCGTCGGCAGTAATGTAGCCCAGTAGTCCGATGCTGATGTTGGAATAGCTGCGCGCACCCGGCTCCGGCGACTGCCAGTCCTCCAGCCAATCGATGAGCTGATCAACGTCTTTCGCCTCATCCGGCACCTGCAAGGGCAGACCGCCCGAATGGTGCGTTGCAAGATCCGTCAGGGTCAACTCCCCTGCCGCGGAGCCTTGCAAGGACGGCAGATAACTCGCGACCGGGGCATCGAGCGACACCTTGCCCTGTGCCTCGGCCATGGCGGCCAACGTCACGTTGAAGATCTTGCTGATGGACCCGAGTTCGAAAAGGGTGTCGGGAGTTACGCTCCGTCGATCCTCGCGCGATGCCAGACCCGTCTGATAGAAGCTGTGCTTTCCGCCATGGGTGACGCCCACGATAAGGCCGGGAATATCATATTCCTTGATGGCGCTTTCAAAGGCTGCAGCGGCTTCATCTTCGAGCTGCTGACCGCTGTCTTGCGCGAGTGCTGGCGTCACCGAGGCCGTCATGAGCAGGATGGAGAGGATCGAAACGTGGTTCATGTCTTGTCCCATGTGATTTTTGGAGCAGACATAGCCGATCTCAACCGCAAAGGGCAGACGAGCTGAAGGGTCACATGCCTCAATGTCTGGTTTGGGCTCTTCGCGATCGCGCTATACAGTCCGTAGCGTCCCGTCCCGCAGGGGCCGCTGGAGCGCCTTTGCCTGATCCCATGGCAAACAGAGCCACGCCGCCCATTCGTCCGGTTCGGTCAGGACCACCGGCATTGCTTTGGGATGAATAGCGCCGACCTCCGCATTCGGCGGGCAGGTCAGGAAGCCGAACAGATCGTCCACCGTTGCTGTTCTTGACCTTGCGCACCGAGGTCCAGCCCTGAGTCTGGATGCCCGCGAAGAACATCGGCTGCCCATCGACCGGCACGAACCAGACGGGCCTGTGATCGGCCGCAGGCTCGGAGAAGCGGACCACTGGCACGAGACAGCGATGGTCCGGTCCGAGCCAGCGCCGCCAATGCGGGCTGCTGGTGTTGCGGATATTGGTCACCCCCGGATCGCGCGCGGTCTTGAGGTACATCGGCGGCGTCGGCATGCCCCATCGGGCCCGTGCCACCGCCAGCTCGTCGCCGTCATGCCGGACGATCGGCGCGGTGCGGTCGGGATAGACATCCTCCGGCCACGGCTCGTTGCCGGTCAGATCGCGCAGCGGCTCGCGAAATAGCTGCGCGACAAGATCGGCGGACTTCGCGGTCTGGTAGAGGTTGCACATGGTGTCAGAAGACGTTGAAAAAATAGAGCAGGATGATCACGAAGATCGGGACGCCGAGCAGCCAAGCAATAATGCCTCTCATCTCTTTCTCCTCATACACTGATAAGGAAACAACGAGATAGCGGCGACAAAGTTCACAACATGTCTTTAATTAAGCATGACGATTGCGCCATTGAGCAAGGTCGCGAACACAACCCACGCCGCGTAGGGCAGGAACATTAACGTTGAGGCTGGGTCAACTTTTCTCGCCCGCACGATGAACAGAACAATAGTCGCCAGCAGGAAGAGAATAATGACCAAGCCCAAAGCAGGTTTCTCAGCACCGAAGAAAGCCGGTGACCACAGAAAGTTGAGAAACATCTGCGTTACCCAAAGTGCCTTTAAGTCCGCCCTCATCGAGATGAACCACGAACGCCAACCCACGACTGCTATCAGCACATAAAGCACAGTCCAGACCGGCGCGAATATCCAGTTGGGAGGGTTGAACCAAGGCTTACTCAGACCCGCATACCAAGCTCCCGGGACATTCAGATATCCAATGATCAGCCCGAGGCCGACGACGGCAAAAATGAATAATGCCAGATACTTCGAACGAGACATATGCGCATTCCTTCATTTGGTAGCTCGTAGATCCTTCCAACCAAGTTACATAGATAAATGTCCACAGGTTGAGGACCGAAATATCGGAATGTATCAAAATCAGGAAAGCAAGTCTTTGCTACCAGCCTTCCAGACGAGCCCTCACCGTTCTTTCTTCCGCGCTCGTTGTGACGCAGCGCACGGTACCGTCATCGTGAATAAGAGAAATACGGCACCCACCAATCCCACATTTCAGCTTTTTCAAGCGCCAAGGGGGAGTGCTAAAAAGTAGAGTGCGGCGAGATTCTGCATCGGTAATTGCGATAGTTTTGTTCATTCGCGGCTCCTCTGCAACAGGTGGCCATGCGACGACCGTTTCGCGCCCTTAGAATGAAGAAAAGTTTTGTGGGGGTCAATCGCTGGCAGCCGCCTGCCGTTGGTTTCGTCGCCCAAATTGTGTTCGTACCTGCTCCGATAAAGCAATGTTGTTAAAATCCCGAGCGCTGCCACTTCGAACTACAAGCCTATGTGCCATGTATTCATGCTTGCGAGTTTACTGCGAGGCTGACTATCGACACTCTGCAAGATCTCTTCTTGCAGGAGACGCGATGGGTAGACCTGTTGGATTGATGGCCATCGCTGCGAAGTATTTTAAGTCGCTGAATCAATGTAAGAATACTACAACAAATGTAGCGCAGAGCAGCAACGCAACACTGCCGTGCCCCCTTTTCTGACTTTTGACTGTCGGAAAAAACTCCTGCGCTCACCAAAAGTTCAGAAACCACATAAACTACTATTTATAAACAAAAATAGCCATCTTTCCTAGTCTGACAAAACCCGCTCAAAACCGTTTTCGGAACCGCTCTGCACTTCCCCCTGTTGTTTCCCCGATTACCGCAATCACACAGCCAAGGAGGAACCCATGAACTGGGACATCATTCAAGGAAAGTGGGAGCAGCTCAAAGGCGGCGTCAAAGAAAAGTGGGGCGACCTAACCGATGATGAGCTGACGGAAATCTCGGGCAAGCAGGACAAGCTCTCGGGCAAGCTGCAGGAAAAATACGGCTGGACCAAAGAGCGCGCGAATGAAGAGATCAATCGTTTCTTCGCGGATAAAGACCGCGCGTAAGAGTGCCCTTGCCCCGTAAAAGAATTGAGGAGAAATCCGATGAAAGACCGTATCCTGTACCCGCTCATTGCCACCGTCATGCTCGGCGGCACCGCCTTTGCGCAAGGCACGGGTGAAACGCCAGGCACCACCGCGCCCGCCGCGACTGAGCCTTCCGGCGCAGAGGTTGCTCCGGATCCCGCGGCCACCGTGCCTGATGCAAGTACCGACACGGCATTGACACCGATGGGCACGCCTGCCGACGTGGTGATCACCGTTCCGGAAGGCTACGCCTTGACCGAAGTCGCCACGATGACGGCTGATCAACTGAAGGGCGTCGACATCTATGATCCGAGCGATACAAAAATCGCCGAAGTTGCAGATGTCGTAATTGGAGCCGACAATGCCGTCACGGGGATCGTCACGGATGTCGGCGGCTTCCTGGGGATGGGCGAACACCGCGTGTCTTTGGCGCCGGACAAGGTCACCATCTATAAAAATGCCGATGGCGATATGCGCGCCTATGTTTCAATGTCGAAGGACGAGCTGAAGGCTCTTCCCGCTTACGAGGCACCAAACCCTTAAAATGCTTAAGAGGGGCGCGACAGTTGTCGCGCCCCTCGTGCTTTGCCAGTCTCTGTAGAACAGTGGACAGCAATGCTATTGCCGTACCGCCTCTCGCAGCTTCGCCTGCGCGAGACTGTCCAGAACCTCAGCCCGCGCATCCAGAGCAATCACCGCATCGGGCACGCTGATCTGCACATGCTTGAGGATTTCGGCCACCGCTGCCTGCCCGCCAAAGCCGCGCTCGAGCGCCAGCCGCGCGCCGTTGAGGAGCGCCGATTGCAATGCCTCGCGGTGGCGGGCCTCAATGTCGATGCCCCATTTGCGGCGCGCGGTATTGGCGGCCCAGCCAATCAGCGAGGCCAGCAGGATCCCGAAAATTTCCAGAAGATGCGGCAGCAGTGCCGCTTTGATGATGTCCATGATCACTGCCCCTTGTTGAGTTTTGCCCAGGTCTGCGCACCGACGATCCCGTCGGGCTTCAGGCCGTTGAGCTTTTGAAAGATCCGCACCGCGGCATCGGTGCGCTCGCCGAAATCACCATGGTTGCGGTCAGCGAGCCGGTCGATTGGTCAAGGCCGATCGAGACATGCCCGCCACCCCCACTATTCGCAGCCTGATCCGCCATGCGCTTGCTGATGTCGTTGGGGATGATCTGGGTGCCTTTCGGCAAGTTGAGGATCTCGCCGCCCCGCTCGTTCACGCGCGTCATCCCGCCGCGCCAGTTCGGCGTGCCATTGGCATTGGCACCGATGCCGATCCACGAAAGGAACGAACCGGACATGGCGTCACCACCCAGCCCTTTCCAGATACTGTCGAAACCGACGCTGGCGACCATTTCGGCGAGCTTGGAAATGATATTGCTCAGACTGTCGCGGAAGCTGGCACCCTTTGCCACGAAATCAGTGAAGGCGGATTTGACCATGTCTCGCCATTCCTCCGTGGCGTCCTTGAGCTGCTTCATGCCCTCGATTTGACGAGTAAGATTCGCGATTTCCTTGCCCGAGGCCGAGCCGGCCGAGACCTTGGCCTTGTCGAGGTTGTCCCAGATTGTGGCATCGGTCTCGCTCATCCAAAGCGTGGTCTTGAGCTTGGCCGCTTCCTCGCGCAGCGATTTGAGCACGGTCTGCAACTCGGACATCTTCTGCTTGGCTCCTGGGCGACGACGCGCACCACAGCAATCAACGCGTCGATCACCATGCGCAGCGCGCTTCCCTTGGTCATGAGCGACACGAAGGTCTGGGCAAGAGACTGGATCACCGGTGCGAAGGCCGCGCCCATCTCGTTGCGCAATCCTCGCATGACGACCCCGACTTCGGACAGGCTGGTCTTCATCCCTGCCCACGAAAGCATGGGCATCGCTGTTGCTCACGACCGAGGTCTCCTCGAGGACACAGTTGCGCTCGCGATTGCGCAAAGCCGCGATCACCACCGCCTCGACCACCTCGCTATCGGCGTCGAGATTGTCCTCGACCTCGTCATGGCCGATCCGTCGCAGCGCGACCTGCAACAGCGTGCCGCGCGTCGTCGTGGTCTGGGTATCGGGTGCGTTACGCTCTTGCGGCGTCAGGACGCCGATCACAGGCAGCGTGGCCGCATCGATCGAGCCGGGCCAGACCCGCATCACCGTAAAGCCCGCGAAACGCGGATGGGCGGTAAGCGCCTCGCGCACCAGCGTGCGGTAGTCGGATCGGTAATGGCTCATGGCGCAACTCCGGCATCAAGGGCATGCAGCTCGCAGATCCAGAAGGCATCCGCGCTCGGCGAGCCGTTCTTGTGGACCACGATCACGCGGAAAGCGCGCCCGTCCGGCACCGTAATGGCGTCGCCGCGCGCCACCTCCGGGGCGAGGTCACGCGCGACCCGCCATGTCGGGGCTTCGATCATCAGATCCTGCCCGTCGGCACCGGCAACCTCGATCGGGGTCTCGCGAAAGATCGAGCGGATCTCCCGCGCGGGCCCCGAACGCGGCTGAAAGGTCACGCGATCACCGAAGGCTCCAGCCAGAAGGCGGGTCATGCCGGTGAACAGCGCGGTCATCAGGCAAAAGCCGCCGCCGGCACTGCACCATTCAGGCGCACGACGCCGGAACCCGAGGGGTTCGCCGCCGCCTCGATCGCCGCACCGATAAAGATCGCCCCTGCCGCCGGCGCATTGGTGCAAAGCCCGCTGGCCGGAGTGACATAGATCGCCTGTCCGACGGTCCAGGCCTGCGCCGAAACCTTGCCGAGACGATAGACGCCTTCGAGATGGACCTCGACCGGCGCGCCCGGGTCCGCATCATGGCCGGCCACGCCCGCAAGGACACCGGCAACCACCAGATCACCCGAGGCAACCGCTTTCGGGGCGGGGATCGAGACGCTCGTCCCCTTTTGCAGATAGCTTTTCATCGTCAACTCCCGTGACTGTCATGAATGACAAAAGCCGCCCATCAGGCGGCTCTTGTCGGGAAAGCGGAAAGGTTTGGCCTTTAGGCGCCGGCGTTTTTGAAGCCGCCGCGATAGTCGGCTGCGCCGAAGCCGAAGTCGTGCTCGACCGTCATCGAGAAGCCCTGCGTGCCGAACGGCTCTTCGGTGCGCACCCGCGGCGCTTCCTGACCGTCGAGGAAGCCGTAGACCCAGCACGGTGCCCGCTCCGAGAGCAGATACCACGATTCGTCTTCGATTTCGGTGGTCACCACCGGCTTCAGCTTGCCCGAGAACGGGTTGACCGCGCCGGCATCGGTGGGCGTGATCTGCGCCACGATCATCTCGGCCTCGGTTTCCATGTCGGGACCGACCAGCAGGATCGAAGGCGCGAGGTTCAGGCGCTGGCCGTCGATCGATTCCTGCTTGCGCATCGCGGCACGGCCCTCGGAAAGCGCCGCGGCCGTGATCCCGCTGCCCGCAGCCGCGAGGTTGCCGCGCGTGGCGTCGAAGAGTGCATCGCCGTCCGACAGGCGCGCAGTCAACGCCTGAGCGTAGAAGGTACGCTCTTCGAAATGGGCGATGGTTTCGCCATAGCTCGAAAGCATGTCGTTGATCGCGCCGAGGTCGTCGTTGATCAGCATCTGGCGCGAGATGGTCAGACCGCGCGCGTAAGGCACGATCACGGCTTCCTCTCCGCTTTCGCCAAAGGTGCCCCATTTGATCTCGCCCGTCTCGCCCACCGGCAGAAGCGTCGGGAAGTCACCGGCCCGCACCAGAGGCATCGGACGGAAATCGCGGAAATTCTTCTTCTTGGCGATCGCGCGATAGGTCGGGGTGAATTCGCTGTAACGCTCGAGCAGCACCTTGTTCAGCGCATTCTGGAAGATCGCCGGATAATCCGAGGTCGAATGCGAGGCGTCCATGAAGACGTTGACCTTGTCGCCCGCCGAACGGATACGACCGCGATGCCCGATGGTGGCCGCCGCCATTTCCACGAGCGACATCTCCATAAAGGGGCGTGCCGCCGCCGTCGCCGGATCGCGGCCGACAATCTGGGCATGGAGCGCATCAGACATCGCCGCGCGGCGCGTGCTGCGCTCGTCGCGCAGGATGCGGGTACGGGCAGCGCCGGGGCGGGCTTTCGTCATCGTGTGACCCTTCTGTTTCTTGAACTCGGCAATGGCCTGCTTGGCGGTCAAGCCGCGGCTGATCCAGTTGGCTTCCATGTCGCGGCCGATCTTGCGCGAGGCGCAGAAGCGGCGGATGCCGAGCGCATTGGCCTTCGTCGCGGCCGGCTCGTCTTCTTCGAGATCCGCGTCTTCTTCTTCGGCCTCGTGGTCGAGCTCGTCGTCCTCCTCGAGATCAACCTCGTCTTCGAGATCGCCTTCGAGATTGGTCTGATCATCTTCTTCCGAGGTGATCGGCTCGTCTTCTTCCATCTGGTCTTCGTCGTCGCCTTCGACCTGAGCGGCCGTGCGTTGGGATTTGCGGCTCATCGCCTTCTCCTTCGGTTTCGGATTGGATGCCCCGGCCATCATCGACCGGATCATCGACATGCCGGCGCGCTGGCCGAGCTGGTTGCCGACTTCGCGCAGCCCTTTCGGGGCCTTGGGATAAAGCCGGTAGTCAAAGAGCGCTGCCGCAGCAGCATCGGCGCTCTCGTCGGTCGAGGTCGCAAAGCCCGCCGCAACCGCCGCAGGACCGTCGAAATAGGTTTCCGCACGCATGATCTCGCGGGCCTCTTCGGTGCCGAACCGTACCGAGCGTCCGCCAATCGACACGCGCGGCGGGTTTCGCCCCACGCCAACGCCCAAAGCATCGAGATTGCCGCGGCGCACCAAATGCCCCGACACCACCGCCCTGCACACACCTGCCGCGGCAGCGACCTCGGACTGTCGGCGGTAGATCTCGCCGCGCCACTCGTAGCGCGACGCGTTCCAGACCCCGAGACTGTCGAGATTGCCGTTCACGCGCAGATGGTAGAGAACCGTACTGCGCGTCACCCCTGCGGCGGCGGCCACGGCTTTCAGGCCGTAATAGTCCTGCCCGTTCCAATAGTAGCGGCATCGCCCACGGCCGGGCTCGCCGATGACGGGTGTATCGGCGACACATGCGGAAAGAGTGGCAGAAACTGCTGCGTTCATCATCATCACCTGTCCCTTGCGCATTCGCGCTTGTTTATAAAAATGCGGGGCGATCGAGCAGCGACCGCCCCGCCAGTGTCGCCGGCAGCGCCATGAGGTGGCGCGCGGCGGCGACACTGGCGGGCTATGGGCGCAATCTCAAAGATCGCGCCGCGCCCCCTTGATCCGTTTGAAAAACTTTTCAGACTGCCGCTTGAACCGGTCGGCATCCGCTGCCGATTGCTCGGCCACGCGGGCGGCCCGCCGGTGGCGGGCCTCGTAATAGCGTTGCGCCATGCGCCAAAGGATCCGCATCAGCGCACCTCCGGATCGATGATCTGGAACACCGTCTCGGCACCGACCAAAGCGATCACCTTGAGCACATAGCGGAAATGCGGGGCGTTCTCGCGGCGCAGCCAGTTGCGCACCGTGCGCGATGTCACCGGCCGACTGTCCGAGGTCAGCACATCCGCCGCCAATTCCGCCAGCTCGTTTTCGGATTGCGCCTCGGGAAACGCCCGCCACAACAGGCCAGCGAACCAGACACGTTCGGCCTCTTCGCCGCCGCATTTTCGGAAAGACATTTCAGAAGGTCCTGTGCTGTTGTGTCCTCGTGCAGAAGGACATTCATCAGAACGGAGAGAGGATGCAGCAGGGCGATACCTCATGCCGCATCCTCGGGAGGCCTGCGCTTGGAGGCTCGCGCGAGTGCAAGGGTAGAAAGTGTAAGTCGGCCACCTCTACGGCGCGCAGCATCGATCAGGGGCAAATCGTATTCGGCAGGAATGCGCCCCCGTCGCTTCCACGCAGCGACAGTTTGGTAGCTCATGCCAAGGTCTGCCGCGAGATCGGTCATCTTGGGCCAAATCTGAAAAATATGCTCCATGCATATTCTTGTGCACGATGCATTTTTTTTACGTCAATGCGCTACGCATACTTTTACGCTGTAGACATCTCACATGGACACCGCACACAGCAGACTAAAAGAAGCACGCCGCCAAGCCGGATACCGATCAGCAAAGGCTGGGGCTGAGCGTGTTGCACAGCCCTACCCTACCTATGCAGCACACGAGAATGGAAGCCGTGCGTATGATCGCAACGATGCGACGCGATACGCGAAAGCGTTTGGTGTACGGCCCGAGTGGTTGCTATTCGGCGAGCTCGGCGCTGAGCCTATCACCCAGACGCAAGATCCGCAGAGTCCGCTAGCGCCAATAGTAAAGGCCATAACGGATGCCCTGGACGGGCTGACCGAAGAAGAGCAGCGGATGATAGCAATTGTTGTAAAGCGTCAACGCGATCTTTTCCGGCCGGAAGAGAGCTGACCTCCAACAGCGCTAGCAGGATCAACTCCATGTCCTCTCCATCTGAGCCACCGACCATTACCCGCCTCCCTTACACTGCGCGGAACGTTAGGCGAACACAGAGCTAAGACAACCGGTTGACGGCACTGCAGGTGATAAAACTTGAGGGCGAATCTGTGGATAAGATTTCACTCTCTGGATGCTTGGCATTGCCCTGCCCGCACCTCTGCTGCCCACTCCAGCGCACGCTGTAGAGGGATTTTTCAGCTCCCACTCATCAAATGAAATATGAAAAAGGCGCGGACCTAAGCGTGATCCGAATCACGCACCAAGACCGTATCGCATATTTATATGCACATCGCATTGACATAAATTATGCGTTGCGCATAATAATATCCATCTCGACCTTGCCGGATGGAGCCAGCCCATGCACATTCCCACCGTCCTTTCCGTCAAAGACGTGGACGAACACCTCTCCGCACCGCGCCTCTTTGATCGCGCGGCCGTCGATGTCGGCGACACTCCTTGCGCCGAGATCCGCCGCGCCCTGCACGCCGGCCGCAGCCCCGCGCGCACCACGCCGCTGAACCACCCCGTCGCCACCAGCGGCCCGAGCACGCTGCTATTTGCTCTCGGCGGCATCGCGCTGGCCGTGTTGATGATCGCGATCTTTCACATCATCGCCTTCGCGCTCGACTTGTCCGATGTCCGCGACTTCGTCGCGCCCACCGCTGCCGAAGCGCGCGCCCACGGCTGGCAGGCCCTGTCCGAGAGGGCCGCGCCGTGAAGCTGTCACCTACCCAAATGATGGGACCAGACTTCGCGGCGCAGCTGCCCTTACTCGCAGTGCGCCTTCTGATCACCGAAGATCTGCTGCGCCGCGTCTGGCACGAGCTCCCCGAGCTGCGCGACACGGATCTCGGCAGCGCCATTCACACGACCATCACCTTCCCGAACGATCAGCTGATCGAGGGCGCGCGGTGATGAACTGGTGGCGCAATGAGCCAGTCGGCCCTGTCGTCACGACCGCGCTGAACTAGATGCTGCGCGGTGACCGCGCCGCCCCTGCCCATCGGGTGATGCCGACCCTAAACCGTGGCGTTGCTATAGCGCCAGATAGGGCGACCAACGCCGCGCTTATTGCGGCCGGCCTGCACAGAGCGAGCTGGGAGGATCTGCATCCTTGCCCGCGCCAAGAAACCGAGCCGGATCGACCAGACGGACGAGTCTATCCGCAAGATCCACGTAGAACTCATGGCTGATCGCGCCGCCTGACCCATCCGTCACCCGACCGTTACACCCCGCAAAAGCCAGCAAAGGCAGGCAAGTCACATGAAGAAACAGCGCCTTGTCCGGCAACCCTCGATGGACGCACGGTGGAACCGCTTCACAACTGCCGAGGAAGATCAAAGGCTTATCAAGCTAAACGAGCGGATTGATCGCTCCGCATCGATTTTGTCCCGAACCATCGCAGAGCGTCAGGCAATCATGAAGCGCGCCCAGAAGCGCGGCGACCGGGTGGTGAAGTACCACCGCGCGACCGGCGTTCGCTTGCCCGATCTGCCAGAGCTGCATCCAGATTTCATCGCAGCCTGGGCGATGGCGCAATCTCAGATTGGCTCCATACAAGCCAAAGCATCGCGTGGCGCGAGCGCGGGATCTGTCGCGGCTGTCATCAACAGTTTCCTGGCGTCTCAGGACTTTCTGTCCGGCAGCCCTGTCTATCGTGCGATTCTCAAGCGCAACGCAGACCAAATCAAGGAGGCATATGCCGACGTCCAGTTTCGCCTGATCGAATCGCGGCACATCGAAGCGGATCTTGCGAAACTCCCGCCTAACCCTGCCAACGCGCGCCTGAAGACCTGGCGCAAGCTCAGCAAATTCGCGAAGCGCACCGGCAATGGAGACAAAGATGCAGCCGCCTTGATTGCGAAGCGCAAAGAAAACATTGTCGGCCACAAAAAATGGTCGGCAGACGACATTGCCGCCTACCGCAGTCGGTGGCCTTTGAACACTGTTCAGCGCGCTTGCTTCGAGCTGGTTTACTGGACCGCGGCCCGAACCATCGATGCGGTGAAGCTCTCGCCTTCGCATGTCGGCAAGGACGGCATTCTGACCTTCATCCAAAGCAAAACCAAAGGGCCCGCCTACATCCCGTGGAATGCCCCTCTGCCTGAATTCGCCGCCTCATGGCAGGCAGAGCGCGAAACGGTCCATCTGGCTGTAGAGAACCTCAAGGGCGGATTCACCTTTCTCGCGACCTCAAATGGGAAGGTGCGCAGCCACAAGGGCCTGTCAAACGTGATTGCAGATGCCGCGAAGGAGGCCGGGCTTCAGGATTGCACCGCCCACGGGCTCAGGAAATCGCGCCTGACCGATATTGCCGAGGCAGGCGGAACCGCGCATGCGATCATGGCCTGGGGCGGCCACAAAACCCTGCAAGAGGTCGAGCAATATACCCGCGCGGCAGAGATGAAACGACTGATCAGCGGGGCTGGAACAGAACGGAACATTGTATCGAAAGCCGACCACGATACAAAAATCGCGAATAGTCTTTATTTTTCAATGGGAGATTAGGCAAATGGCGCACCCAAGAGGATTCGAACCTCTGGCCTCTGCCTTCGGAGGGCAGCGCTCTATCCAGCTGAGCTATGGGTGCGGACTGCTTTGTGATTAGCGGGAAAAACCGCGGGCTGCAATGGGGGTCAGGCGAAAAGCTCGCGACAGAATTTCAAACCGTCGATCAGCGCATCGACTTCGGCGGTCGTGTTGTAAAGACCAAAGCTCGCCCGCGCCGTTGCGGTTTTGCCGTAGAAGTCCAGAAGCGGCATCGCGCAATGGGTCCCTGCCCTGACCGCGATCCCGCGTTTGTCGAGGATGGTGGAGACGTCATGGGCATGCGCGCCCTCCATCGTGATCGAAAAGATCGCGCCCTTGTCCGGCGCGTCGCCCTGCACTTCGAGCCAGTTGAGGGCGCGGAGTTGCTCGCGGGCATAGTCGCGCAGCATATGCTCATGCGCCGCGATGTTCTCCATCCCCAGCGCTGTCAGATAGTCGATCGCAACGCCGAGACCGATCTGGTTGACGATTCCGGGGGTGCCGGCCTCGAACTTCAACGGCGCATCGGCGTAATCGATCGTGTCGCGGGTCACGGTGCGGATCATGTCGCCGCCGCCGAGGAAGGGCCGCATCTCGGTCTGACGCTCGCGCGAGATCCAGATCGCCCCCGAG
The DNA here is from genome assembly GCF_042430175.1 of Paracoccus cavernae. Taxonomy (NCBI): domain Bacteria; kingdom Pseudomonadati; phylum Pseudomonadota; class Alphaproteobacteria; order Rhodobacterales; family Paracoccaceae; genus Paracoccus; species Paracoccus cavernae. The sequence continues at coordinate 22,460 of NZ_JBHMDZ010000017.1, forward strand.
CCCGACGGGCCGTAAAGCTTGTGGCCGGTGATCGCATAGAAATCGACGCCGAGCGCCGCGACATCGACCGGCGTATGGACCGAGGCCTGACTGCCGTCGACCAGCACCGGCACATCGGTACCCCGCGCCACGGCGCCGACATCGACAAGCGTGCCGGTCACGTTCGACATATGCGTCAGCGCGACCAGACGGGTACGCGGGCCGATCGCCTCGAGGACCTTCTCGGGAGGCAGGCTGCCGTCGGGCTCGGGCTCGACCCATTTGAGCACGACACCCTGACGCTCGCGCAGGAAATGCCAGGGCACGATATTCGCGTGATGTTCGAGCAGCGACAGAACGATCTCGTCACCGGCCTGCAGGCGCGGGGCGGCCCAGGCATAGCTGACCAGATTGAGTGCCTCGGTCGCGCCCGAAGCGAAAATGATCTCGTCCTCGTGGTTGGCATTGAGAAAGCGCGCGATCTTGCCGCGCACCGCCTCGTAATGGTCGGTCGCGAGGTTCGAGAGGTAATGGAGACCGCGATGGACGTTGGCATATTCCATCGAATAGGCCTGCGAGATCGCGTCGATGACGACCTTCGGTTTCTGCGCGCTGGCGCCGTTGTCGAGATAGACCAGCGGGCGGCCGTTCACTTCGCGCGACAGGATCGGGAAATCGGCGCGGATTTTGGCGATATCATAGGTCATTGGGCGATAATCTCCGGCAAGAGGCCGAACGCGGCGGCAAGGAAGGTCAAGGCAAATCCGAGGACGAACATCGTCCCGATCAGCCCGAGGATCACCATGAACGGATTGGAAAAACCGTGGAGCGCCTTGGTCAGCATCACTGTGAGGTAGAGAAAGAGCCCGAAGGCCACGATCGAGGTCAGCTGGCCCGACCCCGGAAGGACCAGCACCATCACCAGCTGGACCGCCTGCACGCCGACCAGCAGCGTCTCGATCCAGGCGGTGACCAGAAGCGCGTCGGCAAAGCTCCCGTAGCCGCCGAACATCCGCCCGACATTGGCCATCAGGAAGGCCGAGACCGTCAGGGCGACGAACTGGATGACCACCAGCGTCCCCGGTGCGGTCAGCAGCGAAAGCAGCGGACTCGCCGCCTCGGGCGGGAGCGGGATCAACATGTTCGCGATCCCGCCGACCAGCGTCGACAGGCAGACCGCCAGAGCCATCGCCATCCACCTTGCGCCCATCGGCAGGTTCAGCCCCTGTAGGGCGCGCAGGCCCTGTTCGGGCTCTTTGACGGTCAGGACGGCAAGGTTACCCAGCGAGAGATCGGTCATTTATGTCCTGCAACGGCGCGCAGACCCGCGCCCCAGATGAAGAGAAAACCCAGACCTGCGATGCTCTGGGTGATGGTCAGCGGCAGTCCCTGCCCCAGAAAGCCGCCGGTCATTCCGGCGAGAAGCATGGCCGGTGAAACGGCAAGCAATGCCCAGAACAGCGCGAGGCGCGAATCCTCGGGCGAGACGGGCCGCGGCGTCAGCTTGGACAGCGCCGCAACCAGAGCGGCCAGCGCGAAAGCGATGACCGGCATGATGAACATCACGGCGAGAACCGCCCCGCCGATCCGCGCGTCAAGCGGGATCGAAGGGTCGAGCTCAGCCGCGCGGGCATGGCCCGGAGCCTGCGCCACCAGAAAGATCAGCATGGCCACCATCAAAATGACGATGAGCACCCGATCCGGCGTGCCGCGCATCTCGCGCAGAACCGAACCGGGTTGCCACCAACTGCGCACGATCCGGGGCAGAATGCCCTTTTGGCTCATCCCAGCTCGGCCTGAGCCCGTGCGGTCAGCCATTGCTCGAGCCTTTCTCCGACGCGCAGACGCAGTTCGAGATCCTCGACCTCTTCCAACGCATCGGCGAGGAAAGAGAGCACCAGCAGAACCTCGGCGCGGGCACGCGGCACGCCGCGCGAGCGCAGATAGAAGAGCGCGGTTTCGTCCAGCGCGCCCGTGGTCGAACCATGGCTGCACTTCACGTCGTCGGCGTAGATTTCCAGCTCGGGCTTGGCGAGGAACTGGCTGTTCTCGTCGAGCAAAAGCGCCTGGCTGATCTGGTAGCCGTCGGTTTTCTGCGCACCCTGTTTCACAAGGATCTTGCCTTGGAAGATCCCCGACGCGCCGTTTTTGAGCACCTTTTTATAGACCTGACGGCTTTCGCACCGCTCGGCCGCATGGGTGATGAAGACGGTGTTGTCGTGGTGGAACGGACCGTCCTTGCCGTCGCCAAGCGCGGCTGCAGCGACATGGGCCACCGCGTCGTCACCGACGATATCGACAATGCTCTCGTTGCGCATCATGCGGCCGCTGACCGAAAGCTCGAAGGATTTGAGCAGGCCCTTGGCGGCGACGCGTGCAAAAAGATGCCCGTTTCCGACCTTGGGATAAGAGGCGCGCTTGGCCATGATGTGGTGGAAGCGCGCGCCCTCGCCGATATCGGCCTCGAGCAGGGTATTGGCGCGGGCGCCGACCATGCCGGTTTCAAGCAGCGTGATCTCGGAACCCGGCTCGAGCTTGACGAGGTTGTGCATGATCACATCGGCGGCGGCAGCGCTGCGGCGATAAATGATATGGACCGGACGCTGGACGACACCCGTGACGCGGATCAGGACCCCATCGGTTGCGGCCAGCGTGTTCAGCGCCGCGAAGGGACGCAGAACCGGCTTTTGGCCCGCAGCCTCGAGCGTGCCATAAACCGGCTTGGCCCAGTGGTCGGCCTGCGCATCGGCTGCGGCCAGCGTATCAAGCGTAAAGCCCTCGCCCGTGATCGCATCAGACGCCGAAGCATCGAAACGACCATCGACGAAGACCAGCTTCAGCCGGTCGATATCGTCGAAAAGCGGCGAGTCGCCGGCGTCGGCCGGAATCTCGATCGCTTCGGCCTTGGCCGCGTTGAAAGCGGCCGGCGGGGTGTAGCGCCAGTATTCGTCGCGCGGGCCGGGCAGCCCCATCGCCTGAAGACGCGCCAAAGCATCGGCACGGGCCGCCGCGGTGAAGCCGCCCTTGGGCAGATCCAGCGCAGCCAGTCGCAGCGACAAAGCATCGCCGCCCTTGCCTGCGGCTGCCCCTTGGGCGGCCTCGGCAGTCAGGGTTGCGAGATCGGTCATTCCGCGACCTCCGCGAGCAGTTCGGCATAGCCGTTCTTTTCGACTTCAAGCGCCAGCGCCGGCCCGCCGGTTTTGATGATGCGGCCGTTATACATGATATGGACGACATCGGGTTTGATGTGGTCGAGCAGGCGCTGATAGTGGGTGATCACAAGGAAGCTGCGGTCGGGCGAGCGCAAAGCGTTCACGCCTTCCGAGACCAGACGCATCGCATCGACGTCCAGACCCGAGTCGGTCTCGTCGAGGATGCACATGCGGGGCTCGAGCATTGCCATCTGCAGGATTTCGTTGCGCTTTTTCTCGCCGCCCGAGAAGCCGACGTTGACCGGACGCTTGAGCATTTCCGCATCGATATTGAGCGATTTCGCTTTTTCGCGCACGACCTTGAGGAAGTCGCCCGAGGAGAGTTCCTCTTCGCCGCGTGCCTTGCGCTGCGCGTTCAGCGCGGTGCGCAGGAAGGTCAGGTTACCGACGCCCGGGATCTCGACCGGATATTGGAAGGCGAGGAAAAGGCCCGCGGCCGCGCGCTCTTCGGGGTCCATCGCCAGCAGGTCTTCGCCATCGAGCGAGGCACTACCATCGGTCACCTCGTAGCCGTCACGGCCAGAAAGCACATAGGACAGCGTCGATTTACCCGAACCGTTCGGGCCCATGATCGCATGCACTTCACCTGCGGGAACGCTGAGGCTGACCCCTTTCAGGATCTGTTTGCTGCCATCTTCGAGTTCGGCGTACAGGTTTTTGATTTCCAGCATAATTTCCTCTTACATCTGGGATGGCGGCAGCCCCCCTAGCTGCGACGACCATCAAATTCGTTTGGATCCGCAAGGATCATTGGCGAGCGGCATTTCCGAAGCCGCGTCCGGTTTTGGGGTGACGCTTCAGCGGCTCGCCCCTGCTTTCTCTTTGGCACGAACAAGAAAGTTCTCGTTCACGGCGTAATGCCGGATACGGGCCTCGATCGTGTAGTCGTTTGCCTCCACCCAAGCCAGAAAGGCGTCGGCGTGACGGTTGTCGATTTCGATGAACATCGTGGGACGACGCGCTGCAACGGTCTGGGCGAGCCCCGCGAGGACCTCCATTTCCAGACCTTCGACGTCGATCTTCATGAAATCGACCTGCTTGTTCAACAACGCATCGTCGCCCCGAATAACGGATACCCCGTCCGGATCCTTTCCCGCATTGCGCACGATACGGCCGCCGCCGAGGTTGTTGGGGTTCCAGCGCATGGCCAGATTCTCGTCCATCTGGTCGGACAGACCATAGGTGAAGAAGCTGAAATCCAGCTTATCCATCAAACGGTTGAGGATCATATTGGAGATATAGATCTCTTGGGCCACCGGGTTGGGCTCGAAGGGAATGATCGAGCTCGCACCGAGGATCCGGCCCGCGAAAACACTATGGTTGCCGACATTGGCCCCGATATCGGCGAAAACGCCGCCTGCGGGGAAATGCTGCCGGATGACATCGAGGTCCTCGCGCTCGTAGAACGCCGATTTGGAATGGGCGCGCTGGACGACGTCGAGAGGGTTCACCACGTTGAACATGATCTCGACATCGTCGTGCCGGAAGACGGCGACATGCCCTTGAGGCAAATTGATCCGGCCACGGTCGAAATAGGTCCGAAGCGCACGGGACGCGTCGAACTTCTGTTCGGCCACATCCGTTTTCTCGACCGTTTTGGTATCCTCAAGCGTCATGCCTTGCCCTCCCCGTTGCCGTCGTTATCCGACCGACCCTTCAAGCGAAATCGCGACCAGTGCCTGTGCTTCCATCGCGAATTCCATCGGCAAGGCCTGCAGAACGTCGCGGCAGAAGCCGTTCACCACCAGTGCGACCGCGCCCTCTTCGTCCATGCCGCGGGCGCGGCAATAGAAGAGCTGGTCGTCATCGACTTTCGAGGTGGTCGCCTCGTGCTCGACACGGCTCGAGTTGTTGCGGACCTCGATATAGGGGACCGTATGGGCACCGCATTGATCGCCGATCAGCAGGCTGTCGCATTGCGTATAGTTGCGGCTGTTCGTGGCACGCGGGTGCATCGAGACCTGACCGCGATAGGTGTTCTGCGCCTTGCCGGCAGAAATCCCTTTGGAAACAATGCGCGAACGGGTGTTCTTTCCAAGATGGATCATCTTGGTGCCGGTATCGGCCTGCTGCATGTTGTTGGCGATGGCGATCGAATAGAACTCGCCCTGGCTTTCGTCGCCCCGCAGGATGCAGGACGGGTATTTCCAGGTGATCGCCGAGCCGGTTTCAACCTGCGTCCACATGACCTTGGCGCGGGCCTCGCGGCAATCGGCGCGTTTGGTCACGAAGTTGTAGATGCCGCCCTTGCCTTCCTCGTCGCCGGGGAACCAGTTCTGGACGGTCGAATATTTGACCTCGGCATCCTCGAGAATGACGATCTCGACCACGGCAGCGTGAAGCTGGGCGGTATCGCGTTTGGGCGCGGTACAGCCTTCAAGATAGCTCACATAGCTGCCCTTGTCGGCGATGATCAGCGTGCGCTCGAATTGGCCGGTGTTTTCCGCGTTGATGCGGAAATAGGTCGACAGCTCCATCGGGCAGGTCACGCCCGGCGGGATGTAGACGAACGAGCCGTCCGAAAAGACCGCCGAGTTCAGCGTCGCAAAGAAGTTGTCGGTCTGCGGCACGACCGAGCCGAGGTATTTCTTGACCAGCTCGGGATGTTCGCGGATCGCCTCGGAAATCGAGCAGAAGATCACGCCGGCCTTGGCCAGCTCGTCCTTGAAGGTGGTGCCGACCGAAACGGAATCGAAAACCGCATCGACCGCGACCTTGCGCGCCTCGGCAGGGGCCTCCTCGGCGCCTTCGACACCGGCAAGGATCATCTGCTCGCGTAGCGGAATGCCCAGTTTCTCGTAGGTCGCCAGCAATTTCGGATCGACCTCGTCCAGCGACTTGGGCTTCTCGATCATGCTTTTGGGGCGCGCGTAGTAGAACTGGTCCTGATAGTCGATCTCGGGATAGTTCAGCATCGCCCATTTGGGTTCGGTCATGGTCTGCCAGCGGCGGAAGGCCTGCAGGCGCCATTCGGTCATCCATTCCGGCTCTTCGTTCTTTTCCGAGATCAGACGAACGATGTCCTCGTTCAGCCCCTTGGGGGCATATTCCATCTCGATCTCGGTATCCCAGCCGTATTTGTAGCTGCCCATGTTCTGGACAGTTTCGACGGTCTCACGGTCCACGCCTTCGCGAACCTCAAGCTCCGGGGAGGTAGCCAGATCAGCCATGGTCATCCTTTCCTGCGGTTTCCCGCCCTCTGTTCCGTTCACGCCAGCGTTGCCACGAGGCAAGCCACGCGTCGGCAAAACGCATGACATCCCGTTCAGCCGTGCTCGGGCCGAACGAGATGCGGATCGCGTCGCCCGCTTGTTCGGGGTGGATCCCCATGGCCTGCAGCACACCGCTGGCCCGGACCTTTCCCGAGGAGCAGGCCGAACCTGCCGATATGGCAAATCCGGCGAGATCCATCTGCATCACCTGCGTCTCGCCACGCCACCCTGGGGTGAGCATCGACAAGGTATTCGGCAAGCGGCGGGATTCGCGCCCCAAGAATGTAACACCTTCCGCCCCGTTTTCCAGAGCGCCCAGCAACGAATCACGGGTTTGGGCCACTTTGTCCCACAAACCTTGATCCAGATCATTTTGCGCGGCCTTGGCGGCTGCCGCGAATCCCATGATCCCGATCAAATTCTCGGTTCCGGCGCGCCGTCCCTGCTCTTGTCCGCCGCCCTTGATGCGCGCCTCCAGATCGGTGCCGCGCTTCACGACCAGCGCCCCCACCCCCTTGGGCCCGCCAAGCTTGTGGGCCGAGACGAAACCGGCGGTGATCCCCAGCCAGTTGAATGCCATCGGCACTTTGCCGAAAGCCTGCGTCAGATCGCTGACGGCCAGACCTTCGGGCAGTTTCTGCAAAACGCCGGTCTCGGAATTGGCAAGCTGGAGGCTCGACCGCGCCGGATCCGCGACCGTGACGATGCCGCCCGCATCGGTGCCCAGATCGGCGCGGCACCAGGCCTTGACCGCGTCATGTTCGACACCGGAACAGTGAAAATCGCGCCCCTCCAGCGCAAGCGCAGCCGCCTCGGTCGAGCCCGATGTGAAGATCACATCCGCCCCTTCCGCCCCCAAGGCCCGCGCCACGTCTTCGCGCGCACGCTCCAGCGCCATTTTCGCCGCCCGCCCCTCGGCATGGACCGACGAGGGGTTTCCGACGATTTCGGCTGCGGCAATCATGGCGTCGCGCGCCTCGATGCGCAGCGGTGTCGTCGCGTTCCAGTCGAGATAGATCCGGCTCACAGCCCCGCCTCCGGCAATTGGCGCGCCTGCCGGTCTTCCTTGAGCGCCTCTTCCGAGCAAATTTCTTCGGCGATGCGGTCGGCCAGCTTGTCGGCCACGGCGCTTTTGGCCATGCGCGGCCAGTGCTCCGGCCCCTGTTCGGTGATCAGGATCACGGCATTCTCGCTGCCGCCCATGATGCCGGTCGAGGGGTGGACGTCATTGGCAACGATCCAGTCGCAGCCCTTGCGCAGCCGTTTCGCGGTCGCATGGGCGAGAACATCGTCGGTCTCGGCGGCAAAGCCCACGACAAGCTGGGGCCTGCCCTCTTCGAGATGGCTGATCCAGGCGAGAATATCGGGGTTCTCGGCAAATTCGAGCGCGGGAATATGGCCGCTGCCGTCCTTTTTGATCTTGCTGTCGCTTGCATTGGCAACCCGCCAATCGGCAACCGCCGCCGCCATGACCGCGACATCCGCAGGCAAGGCCCGCTCGACCGCCGCGCGCATCTCGGCCGCGGTCTCGACCGGCACGACCTCGACGCCCTCGGGCGCGGGAATGCTTGCGGGACCGGTCACGAAGGTTACGCGCGCGCCCAAATGGCGCAAAGCCGAAGCAATCGCCGTGCCCTGCGCACCGGAAGAGCGGTTCGCGATATAGCGCACCGGATCGATCGGCTCATGCGTCGGCCCCGAGGTCACGATGACATGTTTGCCCGCCAGAACGCGGCGCGAGGGCAGCTTGACCACGGCCTCGGGCGGCAGACGCAGCGGACGCTCCTCTTCGGGCTCCTCGTCGTTGCGCAAAAGCAAAGGCGCAAGCCCCGTCGCAGGTGCGGCAACGGGCCGGCCCAATTGCGCGCGGATCGCCTCGAGAATGGTCGCAGGCTCGGACATGCGCCCGTCGCCATATTCGCCGCATGCCATGACACCTTCGCCCGGCCCCACGAAAAGGATGCCGTCCTGCTGCAACTGGCGGCGGTTGCGGCGCGTCGCGGGATGTTCCCACATGCGCACATTCATCGCGGGCGCGATCAGGACCGGCTTGTCGGTCGCAAGCAAGAGCGTCGTGGCCAGATCATCGGCCAACCCCGCGGCCATCCGCGCCATCAGATTGGCGGTCGCGGGCACCACAACCACCAGATCGGCCGAGCGCGAAAGCTGGATATGTCCCATCTCGGATTCGCGGGTCAGGTCGAAAAGCTCTTGATGACAGGGGGCCTCGGCCAAGGCCGACAGGGTCAGAGGCGTCACGAACTGCGCCCCCGCCTTGGTCAACACCGGCGTCACCGCCATGCCGTCCTGTCGCAAAAGCCGGATCAGCTCGGGCACTTTGAAGGCCGCGATACCACCTCCAACGACCAGCAGAATACGATTGCCCTGCATCGCGGACCCCTCTTTTGTCACTGCATGACAGGACATAGGCCGAAGCGGGCTCCGCGACAAGCAAGCTGAGCAAAACCCTTGGGCGAAAAAGCGTGTTAACCCTTTCTTAAAATCCGCCGGATAACGCTGTTGCGAAAGCGGAGAAGCCCATGGTCGCCATCGCCTATACCCTGGCTTTCGAAGGTCTCGAGGGCCGGCTTGTCGAGGTGCAATGCGCGATCGCGGCAGGGCTGCCGGCCTTCACCATCGTGGGCCTGCCCGACAAGGCCGTGACCGAGGCCAAAGAGCGCGTCCGCGCCGCCTTTTCCGCCCTCGCCATCGCCATGCCAGCCAAGCGCATCACGGTGAACCTCTCCCCCGCCGACATCCCGAAAGAAGGGTCGCATTTCGATCTGCCGATCGCTCTGGCGGTGCTCGCGGCACTCGAGATCATCCCCGCAGAAGAGCTCGAAAGCGTCATCGCGATCGGCGAGCTCGCGCTTGACGGCCGTATCGTCGCCGTCGCGGGTGCGCTGCCCGCCGCCCTCTCCGCCTCGGAATTCGGGCGCGCGCTGATCTGTCCCGAAAGCTGCGGGCCCGAGGCGGCATGGATCGGGACGACGCCGGTCTTCGCCGCGCCGTCGCTCAGGCAGGTCACCGACCACCTCACGCATCGCAATCCGCTGCCGCGCGCGCAACCGGGCGAGGCAAGCCCGCAGGCCGGCGGCCCCGATCTGGCCGATGTCAAAGGGCAGGAGCGTGCGCGCCGTATGCTCGAAATCGCTGCGGCAGGGCGCCATCATATCATGCTGCTCGGCCCCCCGGGCGCGGGAAAGTCGATGCTGGCGCGCCGCCTGCCCGGCCTTTTGCCGCCGCTGAGCGCCGCCGAAGCACTGGAAACCTCGATGATCTATTCGATCGAGGGCAGTCTCAAGAACAAGGGAATGTCGCGCGAGCCGCCCTTTTGCGACCCCCATCACACCGCTTCCATGGCCGCAATTATCGGCGGGGGACGTGGCGCACGCCCCGGTCAGGTGAGCCTTGCCCATAACGGCGTGCTCTTTCTCGATGAACTGCCCGAATTTTCGCGCGCCGTCCTCGAGACCCTGCGCCAGCCGATCGAGACGGGCGAGGTCGTGGTCGCGCGCGCCAATGCCCATATCCGCTACCCCTGCCGCTTCCTGCTGGTCGCCGCCGCCAATCCCTGCCGCTGCGGATACCTGAGTGACCCGCGCCACGCTTGTTCGCGCGCGCCGGTTTGCGGGGCGGATTATCTGGGCAAGATCTCGGGGCCGCTGCTGGACCGTTTCGACATGCGCATCGAATTGTCCGCCGTCCCGCTCGCCGATCTCGATATCCGCACTCCGTCGGAGCCCAGCGCGCCGGTCGCGGAACGGGTCTCCGCCGCGCGCAAAGTCCAGGCTCGGCGCTACTCGGGATCGAAGGAAATCAAAACGAATTCCGATCTATACGGAAGCTTCCTCGACGAAGTCGCAACGCCGGATCCCGAAGGTCGCGATCTACTTTTGCGCGCAGCCGACAAATTCGGCTTCACCGCTCGCGGCTATCACTGGGCACTGCGATCGGCACGCACCATCGCCGATCTCGCGGGCTCCGAACAAGTCCGGAGCCCGCATATCGCGGAGGCGGTCGGCTACCGCCTGCTTCTCGTCAATGGCGGCTAAATTGCGGGGCCGTCGGCGAAGGCCAAAGCCTCAGCGAGCGGCCAGACGCCGCTCGATCGCTTCCCAAATCAGACCGGCACCATTGACTCCGTCGAAGCGCTCAAGCTCCTGCAGGCCGGTCGGCGAGGTGACATTGATCTCGGTCAGCCAACCGCCGATCACGTCGATCCCCGTGAAGATGAGGCCTTTTTCGCGCAGAACCGGCCCGATCCGCGCGCAAATCTCGGCCTCGCGCTCGGTCAGTCCGACTTTTTCGGGACGCCCGCCAACATGCATGTTCGAGCGCGCCTCGCCCGCCGCAGGCACGCGGTTGATCGCCCCGATCGGCTCGCCATCAACGAGAATGATCCGCTTGTCGCCTTTGACGACGGCGGGCAGATATTGCTGGGCAATCACCGGCTCGCGACTGCCGCTGGTGAAAACCTCCATCAAGGAGGACAGGTTCGGATCCTCTGGCCGCAGATGGAAAACACCGGCCCCGCCATTTCCGTAAAGCGGCTTGACGATGATATCGCCATGCTTTTCACGGAAGCTGCGAATATCCGCGATATTGCGGGTGATCAAAGTCGGCGGCGTGAGATCGGGAAAATCCAGAACCAGCAGCTTTTCGGGCGAGTTGCGCACCCAGAAAGGATCGTTGACGACGTAGGTGTCGGGATGAACGCGGTCGAGCAGATGGGTCGAGGTGATGTAGGCCATGTCGAAAGGCGGATCCTGACGTAGCCAGACCACATCGAAATCTGCCAGATCGACGGTTTCCCACTCGCCAAAACCGACGTGATCACCCTTTTGGCGGCGCAAAGTGATTTTGCGCCCGTAAGCCATCACCCGTCCTTCACGATAGCTCAGATCGTCGACCGTATACTGGAACAACCGGTGACCGCGCGCCTGAGCCTCGAGTCCGAGACGGAACGTGCTATCGCCATCGATCGAAACATCTTCGACCGGATCCATCTGCAAGGCGACATAAAGGCTCATGGCCATTCTCCCATCGACAATTTGTCGAGGTTGTCGCCCGAGCGATAGGGCAATGCAAGTAGGCTGGTGGGTGGATGATGCGAACTAGTTCTCGCCAAAAGCGTTCGGGATGATCCCGATCATGCCCTGGGCATCGACCAGCGCCGCATCAAAACGCATCTCTGTCAGCATACCTTCGGGCAGTCGCGAAACATAGTCGCATGCAGCCAGACAGATCCGGTCCATTTGCCGCCGCGAGATCCGCGCAGCCGCCTGATCATAACTGCCCGCGCTTTTCACCTCGACGAAGACCACGACGCCGTCCTTGGTCAGGATAAGGTCGATCTCGCCGGCGCGGGAACGATAACGGGTTTCGAGCAAAAGATAGCCCTCCGCCACATATCGGGCGGCAACCCCCTCTTCGGCCAGTCGCCCGCCCGAATAAGCGACAAGGCCGCGGATCGAGCGCGTGTGGTGGTTCAGGTCAGCCGTCGTCATCTTCACTCTCTTCCTTTGCCCCTTTGGCCAGATCGAGCGCCAAGGCATATACCTCACGTCGCGGCAGCCCCAAACGGGCTGCGACCTGTGCCGAAGCGTCTTTCACCGACATATCCTTCAGCAGCGCCACAAGAGCATTGCGGATATCCCCTTCATCGGCGGGTTTGACTTGCGGCGGGCCGAACAGGACCACAACCTCGCCCCGCAAACCCTGTTCGGGGATGTCCCTGGCAAGACCGGCTGCCGTTCCGCGCATTACCTCTTCGAACTTCTTGGTCAGCTCCCTGCAAATCACGGTATCCCGCTCCGGATCAGATTCGCACATAATCTCCAACAATTCCTTAACGCGCTTGGGGCTTTCGAACAAAACCACGGTCGCTTCGACACCTGCCCAGCTCTCGATCCAGCGGCGCTTGGCGCCTTTGGCCGCGGGGGGAAAGCCCACGAACATGAAGCGGTCGCTCGGCAGGCCCGAGACGGTCAGCCCCGCGAGCAAAGCCGAAGGCCCCGGCGCGGAATGGATGCGGTAGCCCGCCTCGGCAGCGTCTCGGGCAAGCCGGTAGCCCGGATCGGCGACGAGCGGCGTGCCCGCATCCGAGGCATAGGCCACGCTTTGCCCCTCGGCCAAGGCGCGCATCAGCGCGGGACGCGCACGTTCGGCATTATGGTCGTGATAGGCGACCACGCGCCGACCGCGCAAAGGAATGCCGTGGATTTCCATGAGATGGCGCAGGGTGCGGGTATCCTCGGCCGCCAGCACATCCGCACCGTTCAGCGTATCGAGCGCGCGCAAGGTGATATCGCGCGCCGTACCGATCGGGGTCGCGATCAGATGCAATCCCGCCTCGGGTTTCACACCCAGAATTCTGGCTGCAAGCGTATCCGCGGGTTGCGCCTGGGGCAGGCGCGAGGAGCTCCCCGAACCATCGGCCGGATCTTGCATGGGATACCCTTTCACTGTTTTGGCACAAGTTGCCATCAGCCCAATATGCCAATAACCTGCCGACGTTAAGCCTCCAGCACTGCCAATAGGGAATCACCGCAATGTCCGTCACCCAAACGTTCCGCGGCGCCATGAGCCTGCGCCGTCCCCTCGCGCGGATCGGCGCTGCGGTTTCGGCCATGTTTCTGGCCGCCTGTCAGCCCATCGGCGATAGCGCTTCCGGCCCCTCGACCGGCCAGATGATCGACCCGAGCCAGCCGGTTCCGGTCGCGCTTCTGGTGCCGGCCGGTTCGGGCAGCGCCGATCTTGAATGGTTGGCGCGCTCGCTGACGAATTCGGCAAAAATGGCAGCGGCGGATGCGCAGGGCGCAACCATCGATCTGCGCATCTATCCCGCCGGCTCCGAGCCTGCCCAGGCCGTCGCCCAAGCCAACAAGGCCGTCGACGAGGGCGCGAAAATCATCCTCGGGCCGCTCTTTGCCGATTCGACCAATGCGGTCGGCAATGCCATGGCTCCGCGCGGCGTGAACGTGCTGTCCTTCTCGAACAACCCCGATATCGCGGGCGGCAACGTCTTCGTTCTCGGCAATACGTTCGACAACGTCGCCAACCGTCTGGTGCGCTACGGCGTCAAGAACGGCAAGAAGCGCATCCTGATGGTTGCCGAAGACGATGCGGCCGGTCAGGTCGGTGCACGCGCGATCCAGCGCGCGATCGAAAAGAACGGCGCGACCCTCGCGGGCACCGCGAACCATTCGGTTTCGACCAGCGGCATCGATGCGATCGTGCCGAATGTCGTCTCGGCGGCGAATTCGGGCAATGTCGATGCGGTGTTCATGACCGCCAACCAGGGCGCGGTACTGCCCTACCTGCTCGACAAGCTGAATGCGGCCGGCGTGAACTCGGCCACAACCCAGATGATGGGCCTGACCCGTTGGGACCAGCCGACCGCGCGCCTGCAGCTTCCGGGCGTTCAGGGCGGCTGGTTCGCCATCCCCGACAATGCCCGCAAAGCCCAGTTCGACCAGCGTTACCGCGCCGCCTACGGCGAGGCGCCCCATGATCTCGGCTCGCTCGGCTATGACGGCGTTGCCGCGATCTCGGCGCTGGTGCGTGCCGGCAAGCGCAATGCGCTGACCACCGCGGGCCTGACGCAAAGCTCGGGCTTTGCCGGCATCAACGGCGCCTTCCGTCTGCGTCGCGACGGCACCAACGACCGCGCCCTTGCGGTCGGCACGGTGCGCAACGGCCAGGTCGTGATCCTCGATCCCGCACCCAAAAGCTTCAACGGCTTCGGGTTCTGATTTTGGAGCAAGGATCGCCCGACGATCTGCAACAAAGCGCCCCGGCACTGCCCGGGGCGCATTCTTTGTTCTCGCCCGATGTGTTCATCCCCCATCTGGAAACCGCTCTGGCGGGCCTCGGCGAGGCCAAGGCCATCCGCGCCACCACCGTCGCGATCCTGAGCGAGGCCCGCAACGAGGCCATGGCGGCGATCGTCACGGGCTTCATGAGCCACCCCCGCGCCGCGCGCGAAACCGTCCGTGCCATCGCCAGCCTGACCGATGCCACGGTGACCGCGATCCATCATGTCGCGACGACTTTTCTGCATCCCCAATCCAATCCGACCGAGGCCGAGCGCCTCGCCGTCCTTGCCATCGGCGGCTATGGCCGCGCCGAAATGGCGCCGCAATCGGATGTGGATCTGCTGCTTCTGACGCCGTGGAAGGTCACGCCCTGGGCCGAAAGCGTGGTCGAGAGCATGCTTTACATGTTGTGGGACCTGAAGCTGAAGGTCGGCCAATCGACCCGTTCGGTCGACGACTGCATCAATCTGAGCCGCGAGGATATGACGATCCGCACCAGCCTGTTGGAGCATCGTCTGGTCTGCGGCCATGCCCCCACCGCCGAACTGCTGCGCGAGCGCCTTTGGCCCGAGCTCTTCGACAATACCGTCCCCGAGTTCATCGAAGCGAAACTGGCCGAGCGGGCCGAACGCCACCGCCGTCAGGGCGGCCAGCGCTATGTGCTCGAACCCAATGTCAAAGAGGGCAAGGGCGGGCTGCGCGATCTCCAGACGCTGTACTGGATGGCGAAATACATCCACCGCGTCGACCGCGCCATCGAGCTCGTCGATCTGGGCTTTTTCACCCGCGACGAGCATCTGACCTTCTGGCAGGCCGAGGATTTCCTTTGGGCCGTGCGCTGCCATCTCCATCTGATCGCGCGCCGTCCGGTCGACCAGCTGACCTTCGACATGCAGGTCGAGGTCGCCCAACGCATGGGCTACCGCGATGCGGGCGGGCGGCGCGCGGTCGAGATCTTCATGCAGGATTACTTCCTGCACGCCACCCGCGTCGGCGAGCTGACCCGCGTCTTTCTGGTCGCGCTCGAAAACCGGCATCTCTACAAGGCCCCGATCCTCAATATCCTTTTCCGCAAGCGCCGCCGCATTCGCCCGGGTTTTCGCGAGGAACGCGGCCGGTTGAACGTCGTCGACGAGGCCGAATTCCTCAAGGACCCGCTCAATATCCTGCGCCTCTTCGAGGAGGCTTTGCGCACCGGCATCCTCATCCACCCCGAGGCGATGCGGCTGGTGACCTCGAACCTCGATCTGATCGACGACGGAATGCGCTCCGATCCGGAAGCCGTGCGGATCTTCCTTGATCTGCTGCTCAAACACGGCAATCCCGAACGCAGCCTGCGCCGCATGAACGAGCTGGGCGTGCTCGGTGCCTTCATTCCCGAATTCGCGCCGGTCGTGGCGATGATGCAGTTCAACGTCTATCACCACTACACGGTCGACGAGCATTCGATCCAATGTGTCGCCGCTTTGGCCGCGATCGAGCGCGGCGACCAGACCGACGACCTGCCCCTTGCCAGCGAGATCATCCGCGGCGACATCAACCGCCGCGTCCTGACGCTGGCGGTGCTATTCCACGACATCGGCAAGGGCCGCCCCGAGGATCACTCGATCGTGGGGGCCAAGATCGTGCGCCGCATCGCCACCCGCTTCGGCCTGCCCGCCGACGAGGTCGAGACCATCGAATGGCTGGTGCGCAACCATCTGCTGATGTCCGACGTGGCGCAGAAACGCGACATCTCCGACCCCCGCACGCTGCGCGATTTCGCCAAAATGGTGAAAAGCCGGCGCAGGCTCGATCTGCTGCTGATCCTGACCGTTTGCGACATCCGCGGCGTGG
The DNA here is from genome assembly GCF_042430175.1 of Paracoccus cavernae. Classification (NCBI taxonomy): domain Bacteria; kingdom Pseudomonadati; phylum Pseudomonadota; class Alphaproteobacteria; order Rhodobacterales; family Paracoccaceae; genus Paracoccus; species Paracoccus cavernae. The sequence continues at coordinate 38,519 of NZ_JBHMDZ010000017.1, forward strand.
GGCCGGGCACTTGGAACAACTGGAAGGCCATGCTGCTGCGCCGCCTCTACGAGGAAACCGCGCGCGCCCTCGACAGCGGCCTCGAGGAGCTGAACCGCGAGAAACGCACCGGCGAGGCGAAGCGCTCGCTGCGCCACCTGCTGATCGCCAAGGGCTGGGACGCGCGCGAGATCAAGGCCGAAACCGCCCGCCACTACGAGAACTACTGGGCGGGTCTTCCGACCGACACGCAGATGGTCTTTGCCGAAATGCTGCGCGAGCCGCCGCAGGACCACGAGGTCAAGATCAACCTCCATCCCGATACCGACCGCGATGCGACGCGCGCGACCTTCGTTCTGGCCGACCATCCGGGGATCTTCTCGCGGCTTGCGGGGGCCTTGGCGCTGGTCGGCGCGAATGTGGTCGATGCGCGCACCTATACGACCAAGGACGGCTATGCGACGGCGGTCTTCTGGACGCAGGACGCCGAGGGCCGCCCCTATGACGCAGACCGCCTGCCCCGCCTGCGCCAGATGATCGAGCGCACGCTGAAAGGCGAGATCGTGGCCCGCGCCGCCTTGGCGGGCAAGGACAAGGTCAAAAAGCGCGACAGCCAATTCCGCTTTCCGACCCATATCACCTTCGACAACGAAGGCTCCGACATCTACACGATCATCGAGGTCGATACCCGCGACCGCCCCGGCCTGCTTTACGACCTGACGCGGACACTGGCCGAAAACCATATCCAGATCGTCAGCGCCGTCATCGCGACCTTCGGGGCGCAGGTGGTCGATACATTTTACGTCAAGGATGCCTTCGGTCTGAAGCTGCATCAGGAATTGCGCCGCGAGACGCTGGAAAGCCGTCTTCGTCAGGCCATCCGTGAAGGCGCCGAGCGCGCGGGGAGCTAACATCATGCAACCGATCCGTCTGATCCGGGGCTTTTTGTCCGTCGGGGCATGGACGCTCGCCTCGCGCGTCGTGGGCTTTATCCGCGACATGATGATCGCGGCCTTCCTTGGAACGGGGCCGGTGGCGCAGGCCTATCTGGTGGCTTTCACCTTGCCCAACATGTTCCGCCGCTTCTTTGCCGAAGGGGCCTTCAACACGGCTTTCGTGCCGATGTTTTCCAAGAAGCTCGAAGCGAGCGAGGATCCGCGAGGCTTTGCCGAAGAGGCCTTCTCGGGGCTCGCGCTGGTCGTGCTGGTCTTTACGGTACTTGGCAACCTCGCCATGCCGTGGTTGGTGCTCGTGCAGGCCGCCGGTTTCAAAGGGGACGAGCGCTTCGATCTCGCGGTGATCTACGGCCGGATCTGCTTCCCCTATATCCTCTTCATCTCGCTGACCGCGCTTTTGTCGGGGCTTTTGAACGCTGGCGGCAAATTCGTGGCGGCTGCGGCGGCCCCCGTCCTGATGAACTTCATCCTGATTGCCGCCATGGTCATGGCCGACCGCTTCGGCTGGGACATGGGCCTTGCGATGGCTTGGTCGACGCCGGTTTCGGGGATCGCGCAGCTGGCGACCGTCTGGTGGGCCGCCAAGCGCATGGGCTTCCCGCTGCGCCTGCGCCGCCCCCGCCTCAGCCCCGAAATGAAGCGGCTGCTCTCCATTGCGGCACCTGCGGTCCTTGCGGGCGGCGTGGTCCAGATCAACCTTTTGGTCGGCCGCCAGATCGGCTCTTTCTTCGAGGGCGCGATCGCTTGGCTGACCTATGCCGACCGGCTCTACCAGTTGCCGCTCGGCGTTGTGGGCATCGCGATCGGGATCGTGCTGCTTCCCGACATCTCGCGCCGCCTCAAGGCCGAGGATCACGAAGGCGGCCGCGCCGCCTATAACCGCGCCACCGAATTCGCGCTGTTCCTGACCATCCCCTCGGGCGTGGCGCTGGTGGTTGCCGCCTATCCGCTGATCTCGGTCCTGTTCGAGCGCGGCGCTTTCAAGGCCACCGACGTCGGGCCGACCGCAATCGCCTTGGCGATTTACGGCGTGGGGCTTCCGGCTTTCGTTCTGCAAAAGGTGCTGCAGCCGCTTTATTTCGCGCGCGAGGATACCCGCAGCCCCTTCCGCTTCGCGGTGGTCTCGATGGTGGTGAATGCGGTCTGCGCCTTGGGCCTTGCGCCGCTGATCGGCTTTTCGGCGGCGGCTTGGGGTACGACCATCGCGGGCTGGATCATGGCTTGGCAGCTTTGGCGCGGCACCCGCGACATGGGCGAGGCGGCATCCTTTGACGCGCGCCTCAAGCACCGCCTGCCCCGCATCATCGCGGCATCCGTGGTGATGGGCGTCGTGGTCTGGGGGCTGATGCTGTTGTTGGGCGACCGGCTTGCACCGGGCGGGCCGCGCTATCTGGCGCTGCTGATCCTTGTCGCGGGCGGCATGGCCGCTTACGGCGCGGCGGCAATCGCGCTTGGCGCAATCCGCCCCGCCGATCTGAAAGCGGGGCTGCGCCGCAAGCGCTGAAACAAAAACGCCGGGGAACCAACCCCGGCGTTTTTCATTCCCGCTCCCTTCGCCCCCTCAGCGCTGGCGCAGCTGGGCCATCAGATGACGGATGCCGCCCGGCACCAGAACGAAGCACAGCAAAAAGCCCGTGGCAAAGCCCGCGAGCTCGGCGATCCAGGTCATGCTCTCGCTTTGGAAGATGATGCCGAAGACCAGCTGGAACAGCAAAAGCATGCCGATCAGGCTGAAGGCACGCATGCGGTTCGCATTCTGCTGGCCGAGCCGGATCCAGAGCAGGAAGGTGAAGGCACCGACCAGACCATAAACCGCGGGATACCCCCCCATCAGCGGCTGGAAACGGACCTGCGGAAAGATGCCCGCGAAAAGCGTATAGACCAGCGCCCCGCCGATCGCCGAGCCGAAGAACAACACCACGACCGACAGCGCGCGGAACTGGTTTGCCACCATATTGCCGAGCGCCAGCGTGAAGACGATCACGAAAACCGCATTCACCAGCGAGACATTGACGAAGGAATAGGTCAGAAGACGCGCAAGCTGCTCGGGAAAAACCGTGCCGGTCGACCACATGCGCAGAAGCATCTCGGGGACATAGGCGGTCTTCTCGACGGCGATCTGCCGCATGCCGATCCCTCCGCCCCCGCCACCATTCATGAAGCCAAGCTGGCCGAGCCCGAAAACCGCTTCGACCGCGATCATCGGCAAGGCCAGAATCCAGACGATCGCGGGCACGGGATTGAGTGGCGATTCCTCGAAGCCAGAGCGCATTCAACGGTCCTTTCCAGTCTGGTCCTGTCAGGGCGGTTGCGCCCGGTACGGGCAAGGGGTAAGCCAGCGAAAGTGATTTTCCAAGCAGGTAACGCAATGACGACAAGCTTCAAACCGCGTATCTTCTCTGGAATCCAGCCGTCGGGTGGCCTGACTTTGGGCAACTATCTGGGCGCATTGCGCCGCTTCGCTGGCTTTCAGGGTACTGGCCCCGAGACGATCTATTGTGTCGTCGACCTGCATGCGATCACCGTCTGGCAAGACCCCGCCGAACTGACCCGCCGCACCCGCGAGCTTGCCGCAGCCTATCTCGCCTCGGGTGTCGATCCCGAGCAATCGATCCTGTTCAACCAGAGCCAGGTTCCGGCCCATGCCGAATTGGCTTGGCTTTTCAACTGCGTGGCACGTCTGGGCTGGATGAACCGGATGACCCAGTTCAAGGACAAGGCCGGCAAGAACAGCGAGAATGTGAGCCTCGGGCTTTACGCCTATCCCTCGCTGATGGCCGCCGACATCCTGACCTATCACGCGACCGCCGTTCCGGTCGGCGAGGACCAGAAGCAGCATGTCGAGCTGACCCGCGACATCGCGGCCAAGTTCAACCACGACTACGGCACCGAGTTCTTCCCCGCGCCCGAACCCCTGATCGAAGGGTCGGCCACCCGCGTCATGTCCCTGCGCGACGGCTCGAAGAAAATGTCGAAATCCGACCCTTCGGACGCGAGCCGCATCAACTTGACCGACGATGCCGATACGATCACGCAAAAGATCCGCAAGGCGCGCACCGATGCCGAGCCCCTGCCCGCGACTTTCGAAGGTCTCAAGGACCGTCCCGAGGCGCGCAATCTGGTCAATATCTACTCGGCACTGACCGACGAGCCGGTGAATGCGGTCCTCGGACGTTTCGAGGGTCAGGGCTTTGGTACGTTCAAACCGGCGCTGGCCGAGGTGGCCGTCGAGGTTTTGGCCCCGATTACCGCCAAGATGACGCAATTCATGGCTGACCCCGCCGAAATTGATCGTATCCTCGGCAAAGGCGCCGACCGCGCCCATGCGATCGCCCATCCGATCGTCGAGCGCACCAAAGAGATCATGGGAATGATCCGCTCGCGCTGAAGCCATCGACTGCCGGTCCTGAACAGGGCCGGCGGGCCCTTCTCTAAGCTGGAGGAATCCCTTTGGGACCCGATCCGCTGAGCCTGCTCCTGGAGGAACGCGATTGGCTTTTGGCCGACGGCGCGACCGGGACGAATCTTTACAACATGGGCCTTGCCCCCGGCGAGGCGCCGGATCTGTGGAATGAAAAGCACCCCGAAAAGGTGCTCGCGCTTCACCGAGCGATGGTCGCTGCGGGGTCGGACCTGATCCTGACAAACAGTTTCGGGGCCAATGCCTGCCGCTTGCGGATTGCCGGCGCGGCCGACCGTGTCGCCGCGATCAATCTGGCCGCCGCACGGCTGGCGCGACAGGCCGCCGACGAGGCCGGCCGCAAGGTGCTGGTCGCGGGATCGATGGGCCCGACCGGCGAGATCATGGCCCCGATGGGCCGCCTGACCGAAGCCGAGGCCGTGCGCATCTTCACCGATCAGGCCGAGGCCCTCAAAGAGGGCGGCGCCGATCTGCTCTGGGTCGAGACGATCAGCGCGGTCGAGGAATTGCGCGCCGCCAGCGCCGCCGCAAAGGCGGTCGATCTGCCCTGGTCGGGGATGATGAGCTTCGAGCCGGGCGGCTGGACCATGATGGGCGTGACCCCGCCCCAGCTGGCCGCTCTGGTCGAACGCCTGCCCCGCCGCCCCGTCGCTTACGGCGCGAATTGCGGTACCGGTCCGACCGAGCTGCTGGTCGCCGTCGCAAACTTTGCCGCCGCCGGCAGCGAGCGCCCGATGATCGCCAAGCCCAATGCGGGCGTGCCGCGCTATCAGGACGGCGGGCTGATCTATGATGCGACGCCCGAAGTCATGGCCGAATTCGCGGTTCTCGCGCGCGATCTGGGTGTGCGCATCGTCGGCGGCTGCTGCGGCACCACGCCCGCGCATCTGGCCGCGATGCGTCAGGCGCTCGAAAGCCGCCCGCGCGGCAAACGCCCGACGGCGGATATGATCTCGCAGAAAATGGCCGCGGTCGCGGCTCAGGCCACAGCGGGCTAACGCCCGCGAAAATCACCGCGGCAAACGGGCGGGGGGGCAGGCCGGGCGAGAAGCCCGTGCCTGCCCCCCCGCCCGCAATTCAGAACAGCGCCAATTGGTCGCCCGCGCGCGGCGGGGCTGCAAAGAGACTGCAATCGAGCGTCTCTCCCGCCCGCTCCAGCCCCGCGCGTTTGCGCGCCAGCCGGAAGCGCTGGTGCATGAGATCGGCAAACATCCCCTCCCCGCGAAAACGGCTGCCGAAATTCGGGTCGTTATCCTTGCCGCCGCGCATATCCTGCACCCGCGCCATGACATGCGTGGCCTTCCCGGGGTGGTGTCGCTCCAGCCAGTCGCGAAAAAGCGGCGCGACCTCATGCGGCAGCCGCAGGGGAATGATGCTGGCGTAACGCGCCCCCGCCTCGGTCGCCGCTTGCAGGATGCTTTCCATCTCGGGCTCGGTCAGGACCGGAATGACCGGCGCGACCATGACCCGCACCGGAACCCCCGCATCGGCCAGAGCACGGATCATCCGCAGCCGTGTCGCGGGCGCGGGTGCGCGGGGTTCGAGCTGTCGCGCGAGCGTCGCATCCAGCGTCGTGACGGAAACGCCGACCATGACCTGCCGCCGCGCCGCCATCGCGCCCAGCACGTCGAGATCGCGCAAAATCCCGTTGCCCCGCGTCACGATGCTGAGCGGATGGTTCCAGTCATGGAGCACCTGCAGGCAGCCGCGCATGATCCCGAGCTTGGATTCGACCGGCTGATAGGGATCGGTATTGGTCCCGAATGCGATGGGCGCTACGCGGTAGCTGCGCCGCCCGATCTCGGTTGCGAGCAGCTCGGCGGCATTGGGTTTGGCGATGATGCGGGTTTCGAAGTCAAGCCCCGGCGACAGGCCGAGATAGGCATGGCTCGGCCGCGCGAAACAATAGATGCAGCCGTGCTCGCAACCGCGATAGGGATTGATCGAACGGTCGAAAGGGATATCGGGCGATTGGTTGCGGGAGATGATGCTGCGCGCTTTCTCCTGCGTGACCGAGGTGCGCAGAAGTTCCGCCTCTTCGGGGATGTCCCAACCATCCGGTTCCCTGACCGTCGTATAGGGATCGAAACGCACGGCCGGTCGGCTGTCCGCACCGCGGGCCTTGAGGATTTCGTCAGGATTGCGTGGAGGCAGCATGGCGGTCAATCGCGAACATAACAGGAACAATTAACCGCAATCCGCGCCTTCCGGCAAGCCCTTAGCGCCCTGTCGCAGCGTCAATCCGCCGGTGCACGCATTTTTGCGCGGCCCTGCCCTTCCCCCCCGCCTGATCTGCACCCATAATTACAGGGAAGATAAGGAGTGACGAGGATGCCTCTGCCCCAATTCCTTCTGATGCTGGTCGCGGTGATCATTGCCGCGGCGGTTACGGTTTGGGTCGCCCTTTCCGCAGGTGTGCCGCCTCTGGCTTTGGGGTTGATCGCCCTGATCGCAGTCGCGGCCCTGCATCTTGCGCTTCGCGACAAAGGCGACGACGGTCACGCCAAACACGCCCATCGCAAGCATCACCACGGCAAACACCACTAAGAAAAACCCGCGTTCTGGTCCAAAGCTGCAAGGCCGCCCCTGACGCTCAGGCAGCCGAGACCTGTTTGGGGTTGTCGCGCAGCCATTCCAGCAAAGTCTCCGGGGCGGTGGTGCCATAGGGATCGCTCGGGCAGTCATCCACCCGACCCGGCTCTTCGAACCAGGCCTCGACAACGCAATCGTCGATGATCGCGGCATAGCGCCAACTCCGCGCGCCGAAGCCGAGATTATCCTTGCGTACCAGCATCCCCACCCGCTCGGTAAACTCGCCCGAACCGTCGGGAATGACCTTGACGTTTTCGAGCGCCAAAGACTTTGCCCATTGGTTCATAACGAAAGCATCATTGACCGAGAGGCAGTAAATCTCGTCGAGCCCGTGACGCTTGAGCTCTTCCGAAGCGGCTTCGAAGCCGGGAAGCTGGTAGGTGCTGCAGGTCGGCGTAAAGGCCCCAGGCAGCGAAAACAGCAGCACCCTTTTTCCCTTGAAGAAATCATCGGTCGTCATGCCCTGCCAGCGGTAGGGGTTCGGCCCCGACACCGAGGGATCGTAAATCCGGGTTTGAAAAGTGACTTGAGGCAGTCTATCACCAATCAGCATCATAAATCCTTTCGCCGCAGGATCGGGCAAGAGAGCCCAGATATCGCGGGCGTTTAATCACCTTCAAATCATTGTGGTGGTGCGCTGCCGTTGATCAAGCGACGATAAGGTTCTAAGTTAACCGGGAATTACCCGAGGGAACCCGCCATGGCCGATCTGCCGCCGCAGTTGCGTCACCCTGAAAAGGCCCACCGGCCCGACCAGGACCAGCCCAAGAAACCCTCCTGGATCCGCGTGAAAGCGCCGACCAGCGAAGGTTACAAGCAGACCCGCGACATCCTGCGCGAGAACCGTCTCTCGACGGTTTGCGAGGAGGCGGGTTGCCCGAACGTCGGAGAATGCTGGAGCCAGGGTCACGCCACCATGATGATCATGGGCGAGATCTGTACGCGCGGCTGTTCGTTCTGCAACGTCAAGACCGGCCGCCCCGATGCGCTCGATGTTTTCGAGCCGGGCCGTGTCGCCCATGCCGTCCAGAAGCTGGGCCTCAACCACGTCGTTCTGACATCGGTCGACCGCGACGATCTCGATGACGGCGGGGCCGACCATTTCGCCCAGACCATTCGCGCGATCCGTCACCGCTCGCCCAGTTCCACGATCGAAGTGCTGACGCCCGACTTTCTCAAGTCGAAACCGGGCAGCCTCGAAACCGTGGTCGAGGCGCGTCCCGACGTCTTCAACCACAACCTCGAAACCGTGCCGGGCCTTTATCCGACCGTGCGTCCGGGCGCGCGCTATTTCCACTCGCTGCGCCTGTTGCAGCGCGTGAAAGAGCTCGATCCGGCGATGTTCACCAAATCGGGCATCATGGTCGGTCTGGGCGAGGATCGTCAGGGCGTGTTGCAGGTCATGGACGACATGCGCGCCGCCGATATCGACTTCATCACCATCGGCCAGTATCTCCAGCCGACGCCCAAGCACCACCGCGTCGACCGCTTCGTCACCCCCGAAGAATTCGAGGGTTACCAGCGCGCCGCCTACGGCAAGGGCTTCCTGATGGTTTCGGCCACGCCGCTGACCCGCTCGAGCTATCATGCCGGCGACGATTTCGCCCAATTGCGCGACGCGCGACTGGCCAAGCTCGGCCGCGCCTGAGTCGCGCTCATCAACGAATCCGGCCCCGAAACCGCATCTGGATGCGCGGTTTCGGGGCCGCTTTCATTCCGGCAGGGCGGTCGGTCCCGCAGCGCGCAAATCTTGCGAAAAAGCGCAGAACCCATCTTGCGCCTCGGGGGCTTGGTGCGATAAGTCCTTGTCCAAGCTTATGCTTGCCCGAGTGACGGAATGGTAGACGTAGCGGATTCAAAATCCGCCGCCGCAAGGCATGTCGGTTCGAGTCCGACCTCGGGTACCAACTTGTTTTAAACAAGTTTTCTGCAATATCCCCAAAGAATGCGATGTCCACGCCACCGCCACCAGCGCTTGGTTCCGGGCGATTGCAGGCTTGTCTCATTTGCCGCCCCTGCCCTCGGCCGTTATTCATCGACGCTTGCGCAGGCAAGCGCGCGCGCTTTTCGTGCGGCACGCGGGCGGCGCATCAGCACCGCCATCCCGACAGTGCCACCCGCCTCAGCCGATCATCGGAGAGCCGCTGCCATAGGCATTGTTGTAATGCTGTTCGAGCCGCATCAGCGCGAGTTTGAGGACGATCTTGCCCGAACGCGCAGACCAGCCCAGACGGCGCTCCGTGCACTCGATCCCCTCGAGAAAACAGCAGACCCGCAAACACAGATCCCCCATCCCCGGCCCCAGTTCGCGCAGGGCCAGCGTCACACGGTTGCGCGCGCTTTCCGAGCCGCCCGAACCGCTCCGCCCCGAAAATCCGGTGCTGCAACCCGAGGTCAGAAACCCGTCCCAATTCTGCGTCACACGCGGGCCGAGCTGCGAGAGCTCGTAATCCTCGCGCAGCCGCTCGGCCGCGGCGACCATGCCCGCGCTCAGGAAAGGCGTCCCTTCGGGGGTCCGCCTGCGCGCAAGCAGCCGGATAGGGCTTTCGGCCTGATTGATGCGCATGCGGCGGATGCCCTCGCCATCGGGGGCCTCGATCTCTCGCTCGTCCCAGACGCGGTGCTGCTCGGCGTGATCGAAGCCTGCGGGGGCTGCCTCGGCCATCTCCTGCACGGGGACCGCAGCGGCGTCCTGGAAAGCCTCCTGACGCGGCAGAACGCCTGCCGGCCCGTCCGCCTGCTTGCTGCGCGCTGCCGCCCTCAGCACCTCGCGCCCCGCCGCCGAGATCGCGTAATGGCGCATCCGCCCCATGGCCTTGAGCGTGAGCCAGCCGTTCATCGCCATCCGCTCGGCAATCTCGCGGTCGAGCACCGCCGTGCGGATGTCCTGCCGCACCACGATCGCCTTGGCCATGCCCTCGGAGACCAGCAGCATCGCGCCGTTTTCGCACAAGCGGCGCAGGATGCGGCGGAATTGCTCGGTCTCGCGCCGAGAGGCATGTTCGGCCTCGCTGCCGCCACGCCTGCCGCTGGCCTGTTCCAGCGCGCGGTCGACAAGCGGATCATCGCGGCGCTGCTCGATGCGGCGGATGCGGCGCAGGATGGTCGAGGCATGGCATCCGGCTTCGCGGGCAAGGGCGCGGATCGACAGCCCGTCCTGCACATGGCGCAAATAGTAGTTAACATCGTCGGGATGCGGATATGAGTCGCGCTGCTCCTCCCCCTCGTGATCCGCGCCCCCCGATGCATGGATCTGAATACAGGAAATCGCACTCTTTACGGCAAAGTCACCCGTCAAAGCAGTCATAAAATAGCCCTTTATCCAGCAGGGGACTGCGGCAGAAATCCCCTTTAGGTTGTTAATATTTCCCCGGCTCTCCGCGGCACCATTACGATTTCCGTAATACTTCCTAAGAATTCCTAAAGATTGGTTGCTGTTGCGCACGCTGCTTTGACCTTCGCGGCAACACCCCTCGGGAATGGGCTTTACTGCTTCCTGCCACGACAGGGAGACCGTGATGACTTTCATGCCGAACCACAGCATTTTCGACGAAAGCCGCGCAGCCGGCAGCACCATCCGCCGGCCGGCCTTGCTGGTCGCGGCCGCCCGCGCCGGACAGGCCGGTTGGCGCCGCGAGCGCGGTTTGCGCGGGCTTTTGGGGGCAGAGCAGCACGCCCTGCCTGCCGCGCGCATCCTGCCCCTGCTGCGCTTTGAAGAGGAGGCGCTGGATCTCGCCAGAAGGCAGCGCGCCGCAGATTACAACCTGCAGCGCCATATCCTGTTTCTCATCGCGATTCTCGCCGAGACGAACCTGCAGGCGGCCGAAAAAGCCGCAGCTGTCGCTTCGGCAGCCCCGCTCAACGCCCGCGGAAAAGCGAGCCGAGCACGCCTCTGACCAAGGCCTGCCCGCTTTTCGTCCCCAATTGGCGGGCGAGGCTTTTGCCGAAGGTCGTCGCAATCGAATCGCTGGCGCGGGTGGCGCGGGGTTTGGGCTCGGCCTTGGTATTGGGCTGATAGCGCCGGCCCTGGTTATACTCGCCGGGCATCGACCACAGATCGTCGTCGCCCGCCTGTCCACCCGCCTGCCTGCCCGATTTGGCGGCCTTTTGCGCCTCGGCCTGTTCTTTGGCGGCCCGAGCCTCCTCCGCCGCAGCTTCGGCGCGCTTGGCCAGCAGCTCGAAGGCCGATTCGCGGTCGACGGCTTTGCCGTATTTCAGCGCCATCGGCGAAGCCTGCATGATGGCCGCGCGCTCGGTATCTGAGATCACCCCCATCCGCGCGAAAGGCGGCCGCACGAGGCTGCGCTCGACGATCCCCGGCACGCCTTTGGCCTCCAGCAGCGAGGTCACCGCTTCGCCCGTTCCGACATGCTGGATCGCCTCGGCCGTATCGAAAGCGGGGTTCGGACGGTAGTTTTCCGCTGCAAGCCGCAGCGCTTTCTGGTCCTTGGCGGTAAAGGCGCGCAACGCATGCTGGATGCGGTTGCCGAGCTGGCCGAGGATGCTTTCAGGCACATCGGCGGGATTCTGGGTGATGAACCAGACGCTCACCCCTTTCGAGCGAATCAGCCGCGCGACCTGTTCGATCTTGCCGATCAAGGCGGGCGATGCGCCGTTGAAAAGCAGATGCGCCTCGTCGAAGAAAAAGGCGATCTTGGGTTTGTCGGGGTCGCCGACCTCGGGCAATTGCTCGAAGAGCTCGGACATCAGCCACAAAAGGAAAGTCGCATAGAGCGTCGGCGCATTCATCAGCCGCTCAGCGGAGAGGATGTTGATCATCCCCTTGCCCGAAGCATCGGTGCGGATCAGATCGGCCAGTTCGAGCGCAGGCTCGCCGAAGAGGGAATTGCCGCCCTCGTTCTCCAAAACCAGCAGCGAACGCTGGATCGCCCCCACCGAAGCGGTCGAGACATTGCCGTATTTCAGGCTGAGTTCTTTTGCATTCTGCCCGATCCAGACCAGCATGGATTGCAGATCCTTGAGATCGAGCAGCGCCAGCCCTTCTTCGTCCGCGACGCGGAAGGCGATGTTGAGCACGCCTTCCTGCACATCGCTAAGCCCCATCATCCGCGACAGCAAAAGCGGGCCGATATCGGCAGGGGTCGTACGGACGGGGTGGCCCTTCTCGCCCCAGATATCCCAATAGGTCACGGGAAAATTCTGGTAATCCATCTCGATGCCGATGGTTTCGGCGCGGCTTTGAAAGCTTGCCTCGAGCTTGGCATCGCCACCGCCCTTCTGGCTCAGACCGGCAAGGTCGCCTTTGATATCGGCCAGAAAGACCGGCACCCCCGCGAGCGAGAATGATTCGGCCAAGGTCTGCAAAGTCACGGTCTTGCCGGTGCCGGTGGCCCCCGCGATCAACCCGTGGCGGTTTGCATATTTCAAAAGAAGCTTTTGGGGCGAGCGATAACCCTCGCCGCCTCCACCCAAAATCAGGGTTCCCGCCTCAAGGTCCACAACTTTGGTCATATTTTTCACTCCCGATCGGCAGAAAAGCGCGGATTTCAAGGAATGAACAATACAAACTTCATCTTCTTGTGCCAGTCTGTGTCTATCGCTTTGTCGTTTTCGGCACGGCGATACTTCCTCCCTGTTGGACTGTCGCGCCCTTGGGCGCGACTTTTTTTCTTGCAAGGCGTGTATCGGCGCACCGCCACTCTGCCCGCCGACCTGACTATTCAGATAGTTGACGCAGGCGACGCGCAATTCTAGCTTTTCCTCAATAAAGACCGGCAAGTCCGGCAGGGATGGAAAACGGGTCCGGCAGTATTGCCGGACCTTTCTTCATTTGTGGCACTGCCCTTCATACGGCCCGCCGCCTATGAGCGCTCTATCCCCATATACGGTCGCGACCGACATGCGCAAGAAACAGCCGCTAACCCCGCAGAATGACGCGAATCTGTGATGGGCCGCCATGCGATCCGTCCTGACAAGGCTTTGTGGCCGTGGTAGGACCGTGGCCAGAGCTTTGACCAAAGGAAGAGGACCATGGTTAACAGGACTTCCCCCGCGCTGATCGCAGCAATCTTCACCATCGCCGGCAGCGCGGGCATGGCGTTCGCTCAAACCTCGAACGACGCGGCACCCGCTGCTCCGGCGACCACCGAGGCACCGGCAGCAGAAGCCCCCGCAGCAGCGCCTGCAGAGGCCGCACCCGCCGAAGCACCGGCCGAAGCGGCTCCGGCAGCAGCACCGGCAGAAGGCGCCGCGCAGAACGGCCGTCCGGCAATTCCGGGTAGCGCCGCCGAGGCACAGGTCGGCCAGACCTATCTGAGCGCGACCCATGGCGACTGGTCGCTGCGTTGCGTCAAGACCGCAGAGAACCGTGACCCCTGCGAGCTGTACCAGCTTCTCAAGGACGATCAGGGCGGCGCGGTTGCCGAAGCCTCGGTCGTGCCGGTTCAGGGCAATGTGCAGGCGATCATCACCTTCGTCGCCCCGCTGGAAACCGATTTGCAATATGGTCTCCACCTCCAGGTCGATACCAACAAAGAGCTGGCCTATCCCTTCATGGTTTGCGCCCAGATCGGCTGTATCTCGCGCGTCGGTCTGAACGAAACCGAGATCGGCACGCTCAAGCGCGGCAAAACCGGCACGGTCACGCTGCGTCCCTTCGGTGCGCCCGAGGACCAGCTGGTCAAGCTGAACGTCTCGCTCGCAGGCTTCACTGCAGGCATCGACGCGGCGACCGCCGTGATGCGCGAGCTTGCAGCATCGGCACCTGCTGCTCCGGCAGCAGCGGCTCCGGCACCGGCTGCGCAATAAGCAAACGGCCCAAGCACAACGGGCCTCGGCCTTGCAGAAAACAAAAAGGGGGCGCCGAGCGTCCCCTTTTCCTTTGCGTGGCCTGTCGCGTGCGGCCCATCCCTTCGGCTTGCCTGCGAAGCCCGTCGGGCGACGACTGACCTCCTGCGGTTTCGGGGGCTGAACGTCCGCCCCCGATCCCTCAAGGCTTATTGGCGCGGCTCGATCGGAAGAGCGACGAAGCGCGGCTCGCCTGCACGGCGCACGAGGATCAGGATCGATTTGCGGCCGGCATCGCGCGATTGCGCGATCTGGGTCTCGAGATCGGCAAGGCTTGCCACCGGCTGCTGTCCGGCCTCGGTGATGACATCGCCCGCAGCCAGCCCCTTGTCGGCGGAAACACCTGCCGGATCGACCGACTGCACCACCAGCCCCGTCATATCGCGCGAAACGCCCAGCTCCGCCGCGATTTCGGGGGTCAGCGGCGCAACCGTCATCCCCAGAAGATCCGAGGCGGTATTGGTCGCCGAATCGACCGTTGTCGACGTACTGCCGCCTTCGGCCAATTCGCGGCGGCCAAGCGTTACCTGAAGATCAAGCGGACTGCCTTCGCGCAGAACCGTCACATCGACCTTTTCGCCGACCGGCGCATCGCCGACACGGCGCACCAGCTCGCGCATGTCCTTGACCTCCCCGCCGTCGAATTTGGTGATGACATCGCCCGCCTTCATGCCGGCATCCAGCGCGGGGCCGGTCGGCACATCGGTGACCATCACGCCGCCCGCGGCATCAAGTCCCAGCGAGTCGGCGATATCGGGGGTGACGTCCTGGATTTTGACGCCCAGCCAGCCGCGCCGCGTCTCGCCGAATTGCTCGAGCTGCTGCACGACTTTGGAAACGACATTCGACGCCATCGAAAAGCCGATCCCGATCGAGCCGCCGTTGGGCGACAAGATCGCGGTGTTCACGCCGACGACCTCGCCCTCCATGTTGAACAAGGGCCCGCCCGAGTTGCCGCGGTTGATCGCGGCATCGGTCTGGATGAAGTCGTCATAGGTGCCGGTCAAAGCGCGGTTGCGCGCGGAAACGATGCCGGTCGAGGCCGAAAAGCCCTGCCCCAGCGGGTTGCCGAGCGCCAGAACCCAATCGCCGACGCGTGCCTTGTCGCTGTCGCCGAAGGTCACGAAAGGCAGCTGCTCGGTGCTTTCGACCTTGAGAACCGCAATATCGGTTTTCTCGTCCTTGCCGATCACTTTCGCGGCCAGACGCACGCCGGAATAGAATTCGACCTCGATCTCGTCGGCGCCTTCGATGACGTGGTTGTTGGTGACGATCAAACCGTCAGCCGAGACGACAAAGCCCGAACCCAGCGCATTCGAGCGCTGCTCGGCCTGAGGTCCGCGCTGGCCGGGGCCGCCAAAGGGGCTGCCGGGAAAGCCGAAGTCGCGGAAGAGATCCGAAAACGGGCTACCCTCGGGGAAGGAGGGGCCGCCTGCGGTCGGCGCGGCAACCGTCGCGGTCGTCGTGATATTCACCACCGCCGGGCTGACCTGTTCGACCAGATCGGCAAAGCTCGGCATGATGGTGCGGGTCGGTGCCGCGGAAAGCGACGCATTGTCATTGGCCGCCCCCGGCGCGGTTGCCGCCTCCTGCGCGGCAAGCGGGGCGATGGTCAGAGCAAGGGCAACGCTGGATGCGGTCAGCAAGTAGCGCGGGAAACTGGTCTTCATCAGGAGACGCTCCTTTGGATGTCGAGGCGATGGGCAAATCATTCGCCGCCATGCCTATGTCTTGAAAGAGAAATGAGGTGCCGTTGCAAATAAATCACCATCTCGGCGGATGAACTCATCGTGACTTGTGCGCGATCCGGAGAACCGCCGTCAGGCCGTCAACGGCCCCTGCCCTGCCTGCAAGGAAACGCCAAAAGACACGCCGGTGCAACCGAAAGGGCCGCTTGTCCGCCAGTTTCTCCGGCTTTGGATGCTTGGGGAAAGATCGCGAATGGGCGAATGAAAAACGCGGCCCCGATCACGGGGCCGCATTCTGTGTCGCAAATTCCGCATCCGGGGCGCGAGGCCCGAGATGCGCTTTTAGTTCGGTGCGCCGACTGCGGGTGCGTCGGGCGTGAGCAGCGCAGGTTCCTGCGGCGGGGTCGCCAGCTCTTCCGGCATGGGCGTGAGGGTAACCCCTGCATTCTCGCCCAAGGGCGTTCCGTCCTGCGTCGTGGCCGTCGGTGCGGTCGCGGTATCGCCTTGGGTTGCCGGTTCCTCGGGCGCAAGGGAGCTGGCCGGACGCGGTGCCATATTGGGATTGGCGCGGTCGGCGTGATCACTGCGCAGATAGTCGAAGAACTCGCCATCGGGGCTGATCACGAGCGAGCTGTTCTCGCCTTTCAACGAACGCTCGTAAGCGGTCATCGAGCGGGTGAAGGCGAAGAACTCGGGATCGCGGCCGAAAGCGTCGGCATAGATCGCGTTGCGGCGGGCATCGGCTTCACCGCGCACCACTTCCGAGCGTTTGCGCGCCTCCGAGGTCAGCTCGACCACCGTACGGTCGGCAGCCGCGCGGACGCGCTGTGCGGCCTCGCCGCCCCGCGCGATCTCGTCCGCGGCCTCACGCTCGCGTTCGGCGCGCATACGGGCATAGGTCGCGTTGAGGTTCTGCTCGGGCAGATCCGTCCGCGTCAGACGCACGTCGATGATGCGCACGCCGAGCTCTTCGGCCTCGGTGCGGGCAATGTCGCGGATCTGGTTCATCAGGCCGGTCCGGTCATTCGACAGAACCGTGGTCGAGGGCACCGAGCCCAGCACCTGACGGATGGCGTTGGTGATGATCGGGTCAAGACGGCTCTGCGCCGCATCGATGCCGCCATTGGTGATGGCACGACGGAACCGCGCGACATCGACGATCTGCCAGCGCGCGAAAGCATCGACCATGAGACGGCGGTCATCCAGCGGCGTGACCTCCATCGGGCGGGTCAGAAGACCGAGGATCCGCGCGTCATAGCGGATGACCTGATCGATAAAGGGCACTTTGACATAGAGGCCGGGGGTCTCGCGGACCTCGACCACCTCGCCGAAGCGCATGACCAGAACGCGCTCGCGGACATCGACGATATAGACGGCCGCAACCACGACGAAGCCCACGACGACGATGATCGGCAGCGCAAGCGTTTTGAGAAGGCGTTTCATCAGTTGCTCCCTCCGGTCTGGTTACCGGCCGGCGCGGATTGCCGGCGCAACTGGTCCAAGGGCAGATAGGGTACGACACCGTTGCCGCCGCCGCTGGCCGAGCTGTCGATCAGAACCTTGTCGACGCCACCAAGAACTTTTTCAAGCGTTTCCATATACATCCGGCGGCGCGTCACTTCGGGCGCCTTGATATATTCGTCATAAACCGAGTTGAAGCGCGCGGCCTCGCCCTCGGCGGTATTGACCGCTTCGGCGCGGTAGGCTTCGGCGCGTTCGATCATGGCAGCCGATTCACCACGCGCGCTGGCGAGAACGCGGTTGGCATAGGCATCGGCCTCTTTTTCCAGACGGTCGCGCTCCTGCTGAGCGGCCTGCACTTCGCGGAAGCTGTTGATGACCTCGGCCGGCGGGTCGGCACGGTCGAGGTTGACGCGCACGACCCTGATGCCGGATTCGTAGCCGTCGAGCGTCTGCTGGATCGCAAGCGTCAGATCCGACTGGATCGCGCCGCGGTCGCGGTTGAGGATCGGTGCCAGCTCCGAACGGGCGACAATATCGCGCATCGCCGATTCGGCGGCGGCGCGGATCGTGTCGCGCGGATCGGCAAGGTTGAACAGGAAGCGCTCGGGGTCCGAGACGTTCCAGACCACCTGATATTCCATATCGACGATGTTCTGGTCGCGCGTCAACATCAGTCCGCTGTCGAGCGGGCCTGCCTGCCCCGTCCCGATCTGGATCACGCGTTCTTCGTCGATATTGACGATCTCGGCGCGCATCACCGGCCAGGGTGCGAAGTTCAGACCTTCGGTGCCGACCGACACCGGCTTGCCGAACAGCAGCTCGACCGATTCCTGACCCGTCGTCACCTGATAGACGCTCGCGAACAGCCAAAGCGCGACCGCGCCCAGACCGACAAGACCGACCGTGCCGCGGTTCATCGAGAATTTAGGCAGCTGGTTGCGCGGGCCGCCATTGCCGCCCCCGCCGTTGCCGCCGCCATTCCCGCGCCCGCCCATCAGGACGCGCAAACGGTCCTGACCTTTGCGGACAAGGTCTTCGATCTCGGGGATCTGGTCACCACGCCGGGGGCCGCCGGGTTGCGGACGGTTGCGGTCTTCACCGCCTCCAGCCTCTCCCCAAGGACGCTGAGGTCCGGATTGCGGCGGCTTTTTGTCGCCGCCCTTGTCGTTGTCTCCGCCACCGCCCCAGGGGCCCTGTGCTGCCATGCGCCTCGCCTCGTTCGAACTTTCAGTCATCATTCCCAGTTGAAACTGGGGCTTATGTGCGGAATGTCAAGAAACCGCACTGTGCCTTTCGGTCGCAGGGGGCACCTCGCCCGCGCGGCGCATCGGCTTGCGCATGGTCACCAATTCCTCGGCCACCGTCGGATGAAGCGCGATCGCGCGGTCGAAATCGGCCTTGGTCGCCCCCATTCCCATCGCGACGGCAACCATCTGGAGCATCTCTCCCGCCTCGGGGCCGAAGATGTGGCACCCCAGCACGACATCGGTTTCGACATCGACGATGAGCTTCATCACCGAGCGGGTATCCTCGCCCGCGAACATCGAACGCATCGGGCGGAAGCCGCCCATGTAGATGTCGACCGGCCCGCGCTCGACCGCCTGCTCTTCGGTCATGCCGATGGTCGCGAGCTCGTGCGGGCGGATATAGACCGCGCTCGGCACCAGCGAGAAATCGCAGGGCTTGGGGATGCCGCCGAACACCGTATCGGCGAAATTATGGCCTGCGCGGATCGCGACCGGCGTCAGGTTCACCAGATCGACGACATCGCCCACCGCATAGATCGAGGGCACCGAGGTCTGCGACCATTCGTCGACAATGATCTCGCCGCGGTTGCCGATGGCGACGCCGGTGTTTTCCAGCCCGAGATCATTGGTATAGGGCCGCCTGCCGGTCGCGAAGACGACATCGTCGAAGTTTTCCTGCGTGCCGTCGGCAAAGGTCACGCGGATCTCTTCGCCGTCTTTCTCCAGCTCGACCGGCGTGGTGTTCAGGCGCAGATCGACGCCGGTGTCGATGAATTGCTGGCTGATGTGGAGCCGCATTTCCTCGTCAAAGCCGCGCAGAATGCGGTCGCCGCGATAGGCGAGCACGGTCTTGCAGCCCAAACCGTTGAAGATCGTCGCGAATTCGCAGGCGATATAGCCGCCGCCGACCATCAGGACCTTGCCCGGCAGATGATCGAGCGTGAAGAGGTCGTCCGACACGAGGCCGAGTTCCTGCCCCTTGATCCCCGGCCAGGACGGACGGCCGCCGACCGCGATCAGGATATAGCGTGCGGTGAAACGCGAACCATCGGCCAGCTCGACCGTATGGGGATCGACGATGCGGGCGCGCTGTTTGTAGGTATCGACGCCCGCATTGACCATGCCGTTGGTATAAGCGGCCTCGAGGCGGTTGAGCTCGCGCGCCAGCTTGTCGCGGAAAAAGGGCCAGTTGAAAGCACCGACCTCGGCCTCGCGCCAGCCGTAGCCGCGCGCGACATGTGCCTCGCCGGGCATTTGCGAGCCGTAGATCATCAGCTTCTTGGGAACGCAGCCCCTGATGACGCAGGTGCCGCCCATGCGGCTTTCCTCGGCGACCGCGACCCGCGCGCCATATTCGCCCGCCGAAATCCGCGAGGCCCGCGCGCCGCCCGAACCTCCGCCGATGACGAAGAGGTCATAGTCAAACTTCATGCCGCATCCCCAGTTGTCAAAACGTCAACCGAACCATCGCTCCGCCCGATAATCGCTTTGGTGCAGATATTCAGGAATAGCCCATGTTCAACCACGCCGGCGATGGAAGAAAGCATATTGGCTAACGCTGGCGCATCCGTGATCACCTCGAGCGCGAGATCGAGGATCAGGTTGCCCTCGTCGGTGATGACGGGCTGGCCGTCACGCTCGCGGCGCACCACGGGACGCCCGCCAAGGCCCAGACCTTCAAGGCCGCGCTCGATCAGGATGCGGGTCGCCTCCCAGCCGAAGGGGATGACCTCGACCGGCAGTTTGAAGCGGCCGAGCTGGGCCACCACTTTGGATTCGTCGGCGATGACCACCATGCGGTCCGAGGCGGTCGCGACGATTTTCTCGCGCAGATGGGCCGCGCCGCCGCCTTTGATCAGGTTGAGCGCCGGATCGACCTCGTCCGCGCCGTCGATGGTCAGATCGAGCCAGCCCAGCTCGTCAAGGCTTTCGATCGACAGCCCGAGCGAGACCGCAAGCTCCGCGGTCGCCTTGGAGGTCGAGGCGCAGCGCAGCGCGAAACCCTCGCTTTTGACCCGTTCGGCCAGCCGGTGGACGAAAACCACAGCGGTCGAGCCGGTGCCGAGGCCCAGCTTCATGCCCGGCGTCACCAAGGCCACGGCAGCAAGGGCGGCGGCATCTTTTGCGGGATCGAAAACGGGAGTTTGGGTCATGGTGGCCTCTGGATTTCTGGTTGGGGCCTTATAATCCCCGCAGGCCGAACATGCCACCGTTTAGCGCCCGACCCGCGCCGACAGTCGCAGCCCCGCGCGCCGCGCGCCGGCCCGGGCCCGCGCGCGGGGTTACATTCGGCCGCATGCAGTTCCGATTGCCTTGACCCCGAGCCTCGCCTAATCATGCGCCATGCAGATACCATCCACATTCGCCGTCATTATCACCGCAGCCGGACGCGGTACCCGCGCCGGAGGAGGCCTGCCGAAACAATGGCGCGACCTCGGTGGCGAGAGCGTTCTTTCCCGAACGATCAAGGCGTTCCGCGGCTTTCCCAGAATCGTCGTCACCCTCCACCCCGATGATATGGAGCGCGGTCTGGCCGAATTCGGCGGGCTTGTGACGCTGGGCGCGGGTGGAGAAACGCGCTCGCAAAGCGTGCTGGCTGGGCTCGAAAGCCTTGAGGGCAGCGGCATCACCCATGTGCTGATCCATGACGGCGCGCGGCCCCTCGTGCCTGCGGAGGTGATCATGGGCGTCGTATCCGCCCTGCAGGCCGGAGCCCCCGCCGCAGCCCCCGCCCTTGCCGTGACCGATGCGCTTTGGCGCGCCGAAGGCGGGCTCGTGACCGGCACCGCCGATCGCGAGGGACTTTTCCGCGCCCAGACGCCGCAAGGCTTCGCGCTCGAGCGCATCATCGCCGCCCACCGCGCCGCCCCCGAAGGCGCAGCCGACGACGTGGAGCTCGCGCGGCGCGCGGGCCTGCCCGTCACCGTGACCGAGGGCAGCGAAACCAATCTCAAACTGACCTGGCCGCAGGATTTCGACCGCGCGCGCCGCATGATGGAGCAAGACATGTCCCTCACCGATATCCGCCTTGGCAACGGCTTCGACGTCCATGCCTTCGGGCCGGGCGACCATGTCTGGCTCTGCGGCATCAAGGTGCCGCATGATCATGCGCTCATGGGCCATTCGGATGCAGATGTCGGGCTGCATGCGCTGACGGATGCGATCTACGGTGCCCTCGCCGAGGGCGATATCGGCCGCCACTTCCCGCCGTCGGACCCGCAATGGAAGGGTGCGGCCAGCGATATTTTCCTGCGCCATGCCGTCGCGCTGGCGGCGGAAAAGGGCTTCCGTATCGGCAACGCCGATGTCACGCTGATCTGCGAATTTCCGAAAATCGGCCCCCACGCCGGCGCGATGCAGGCCCGTCTGGCCGAGATCACCGGCCTCGACCCCGACCGCATCAGCGTCAAGGCCACAACCTCGGAACGGCTGGGCTTCACCGGCCGCGGCGAGGGCATCGCCTGTATCGCTACCGCAACCCTTGTGAAAGGCTGACCTATGGAACGCATGATCGCGACACTGTTCGGCGCGGGCAATCTCAAACCGGCATCGGGGACATGGGCCTCGGCCATCGCGATCCTTCTGGGCCTCGGGCTGCACCGGCTGGGAAGCTTCCCGCTGCTGGCGGCGGCAACCGTCGCGGTTACGCTGGCCGGCTTCTGGGCGGTCCGGCGGATGACGGCGGATATGGCCAACAAGGACCCTTCGGAAATCGTCGTCGACGAAGTCGCGGGGCAATGGCTGGCGCTGTGCTTCCCCTCTGCGGGCTTTTGGATGATGGGCCTGCCTGCGGATATGTTCCCCTATCCCGGCTGGCTGGGTGCCTTCATCTTCTTCCGCCTTTTCGACATCTGGAAGCCTTGGCTGGTCGGTCGTGCGGATCGTCGCGGTGACGCCGACGGCGTAATGATCGACGATCTTTGGGCCGGACTTTTCGCCGGTATCGCCACGATGGCGGCCGCGGGCGTCGCCCACGGGTTCTTCATGTAATGGCCGCGCCGCTTTCCGCCCGCGACGAGGCCGCAGCCCGCGTGCTCGCCCTTGCCCGCGTGCGGGGCGTGATGATCGCCACCGCCGAAAGCTGCACCGGCGGGCTGATTGCCGGTGCCCTGACCGAGATCGCGGGCTCGTCGGATGCTTTCGATCGCGGCTTCGTCACCTATTCCAATGCCGCCAAGACCGAGATGATCGGCGTCTCGCCCCAGACCCTCGCCGAATTCGGCGCGGTCAGCGAGGAAACAGCACGCGAGATGGCCGCAGGCGCGCTCGCGCGCTCGCAGGCGGGGATTGCGGTCTCGGTGACGGGGATTGCGGGTCCGGGCGGCGGATCGGCGGAAAAGCCGGTCGGGCGGGTCTGTTTCGGCATTGCCGATGCGCAGGGCAGCCGCAGCGAGCTGCACGATTTCGGCGATCTCGGCCGCGCAGGGATCCGCGCGGCAACCGTCGATCATGCCTTGGCGATGCTTGCCTCAGCCCTCGCGCAGGACTGAGAGAAAACGCTCGACATCCTCGGGCCGCGTGTCCCAGCCGCAGATGAGGCGCAGCGAGACCGAGGCATCGCCCTCGGCCGGTTCGGGCCAGTAGTGAAAGCTCGCCCCCGCCGCGACGAGCCGCGTCACCGCCGCTTGCGGCAGCGTCACGAAGACACCGTTGGTCTCGACCCGCTGGTCGATCGCGACACCCGCGATCCCCGCCAGCCCTTCGGCCAATGCGCGCGCCATCGCATTGGCATGACCCGCCAGCTCGAGCCAGAGCCCGTCGTCCAGCCATGCGAGAATCTGCGCCGAGAGATAGCGGTGCTTGGAAAAAAGATGCCCGCCGCGCTTGCGGCGATATTCGAATTCCATCGACTTCGCGGGATCGAAGATCACCACGGCTTCGGCGCCCATACAGCCGTTCTTCGTCGCCCCGAGCGACAGGATATCGACGCCCGCGCGCCATGTCGCATCGGCGGCCGAGGTGTTTTGCGCCGCCAGCGCATTGGCGAAACGCGCGCCGTCCATATGGACCGCGAGCCCCGCATCATGCGCCATGGCCGACAAATCCCGCACCTCGCCGACACTATAGATCGTGCCCGCTTCGGTGCCGTTGGTCAGAGAAAGCCCGCTGTTCTGGCCCGCATGGACCGAGGCATCGCCATAGGTTTGCAGTGCATGGGCAAAGCTGGCGGTATCCATCTTTCCGCCCTCGCCCCCGACCAGAAGCAGCTTGCCGCCGCCCATGAAGAATTCCGGCGCGCCGGTCTCGCTGGTCTGGATATGGGCGTTCTCGTGGCAGAAAACCCGCCCCCAACCCGGAGTCAGCAACGACAAGGCCAGTGCGTTAGAGGCGGTGCCGGTCGAGACGAAATGCACAGCCGCCTCGGGGGCCTCGAAGATCTCGCGGATGCGGTCCTGCGCGGCACGGGTGATCGGATCGGTGCCGTAAGAGGGCAAATGGCCTTCATTGGCGGCCGCCAGAGCCGCCATGATTTTGGGGTGGACGCGGCCGGTATTGTCGGAAGCGAAATTCACGCGAGATCCTCGATAATATAGTCTTCCCAGTCATCTTCGGTCACGCTGACCTCGCTGACGGTCCAGCCCCTCACCGAGGCCCCCGCGCGGTGGATGCTCTCGCGGTCGCCCGAGATGAGGTAGTGCCAATCGTAAAGCGGCTTGCCCTCCGAGCGCAGGCGGTAGGCGCAGGTTGCAGGCAGCCACCAGTCGATTTCTTCGAGCTTTTTCGGCGTCAGCACCACGCAATCGGGGACGTAGCGATGCCGGTCGGGATAGCTCGAACATTGGCAGCTCTGTCCGTCGAGCAGCTTGCAGGCCACGCGGGTAAAGGCCAGCTCGCCGGTATCCTCGAATTCGATCTTGTTGAGGCAGCATTTGCCGCAGCCGTCGCACAGCGCTTCCCATTCCTGAGGGTCGAGCGCCTTGAGCGGCAGTGTCCAGAATTCCTTGCGCATTATCCGTCGGCCAATATCTTGCGCGCCTCGGCGCTGTCTTTATCCATCTGCGCGATCAGGGCCTCGAGGCTGTCGAACTTCAGTTCGGGGCGCAGATAGGCGACCAAAGCGACCGAGAGGTGCTGGCCGTAGAGATCGCCTTTGAAGTCGAAAAGATGGGTCTCGAGATTCGGCTTGTTCTCGCCGAACATCGGGCGAACGCCCAGGCTGGCCACGCCCTTGTAGCTGCCCTGATCGGGTCCGGTCAGCACGTCGACAAAGACCGCATAGACCCCGAAAGCCGGCTGGTGGAGCCGGTCGAGCGCCATATTCGCCGTGGGATAGCCCAGCTCGCGGCCGCGCGCGTCGCCGTGCAGAACCTCGCCGTCGATACGGTGCCAATGGCCGAGCATTTTGGCGGCATCCTGCGGTCGCCCCTCGGTCAAAGCGGTCCTGACCGCGCTGGAGCTGTAGCGGTCGCAATCGCCGATCAGCGGCGCGACCGTCACGCCGAAGCCGAGCGCTTTGCCCAGAGCCGCGAGCGTCTCGGTACTGCCGGCGCGCTGGTGGCCGAACTGGAAATCGGCGCCGACGGTGACATGGCGCACGCCAAGGCCCTCGACCAGAACGTCGCGGGCGAAAACCTCGGGCGAGAGGCCGGCGAGAACCGGACCGAAGGGCAGTTGATAAAGGTGGTCGACCCCCAGACGCGCCAGACGGTTCGCCCGCGATTCCGCATTCATCAGGCGAAAGGGTTTGCCGTCGGGGCAAAAGAACTCGCGCGGATGCGGTTCGAACAGGACGACGCCAAGCGGCGCATCATGGGCGGCCCGCGCCTGATCGATCACCGAACGATGCCCGAGATGAACCCCGTCGAAGTTTCCCATGGCAACTGTCGCGCCTCGCGCGTCGGCAGTCAGGCCCTTCCAGTCAGTATGGATGCGCAATGCGGCCCCCGGTGGGCCAAGCTGGCCCGGTCAGTCAAACTTCCGGCTTGGCGCCAATACGACCGCCTCGCCTTTCAGCACGACGGTATCACCGACGAGACAGCGGGTTGCAAGCGTTACCCGTCGTTTGCCGTGATCAATCGCCTCGACGCTGACCTCGGCGCGCACGAGATCGCCGGGGCGCACGGGGGCCATGAATTTCAGGGTCTGGCCCAGATAAACCGTGCCGTGACCGGGCAATTGCTCGCCGATTACCGCCGAGATAAGGCCCGCCGTCAGCATGCCGTGGGCGATACGCCCCTCGAAAATAGTGTCGCGGGCGTAATCGTCGTCGAGGTGGACCGGATTATGGTCGGTCGAGACCTCGGCAAACATCTCGATATCGCGGTCGGTCACCACTTTGCTCAGATGCCGGCTCATGCCGACTTCGAGATCTTCGATCACGATCGTTCCGCGCATAAAATTGTCCAGCACCATCGTTTCCTCTCGCTTCCAGCTTCATGCTGCGTAGCAGCGAAGAAGTGGTTAAGCAAGAAAATAACGAGATACCGAACAAATTGGTTAGATTATTGCTTTCTTATTCAGCGCAGGCGGCCGATCGCATAAGCTGGGCTGCGGCCTTCGGTCGAGAGCCAGCTTTCGAGCATCGCGTGATCGGGATGTTCGACATCAGCGCCGAACTGGTCGAAGGCGAGACCGCCGGTCACGAACAATGCCCCGATCCCCTCGGCCATCGCGCCAAGAACATCGGTGTTGATCCCGTCGCCGATCGCGAGGATGCGGGCATCCGCGCCAAGGCCGAGCTTGCGCCGTGCGAGATCGTAGATCGGCGGATGGGGCTTGCCGAAATAAAGCGATTGCCCGCCCATCGCATCGTAGAATTCCGCCAGAGCACCCGCGCAATAGATGCGCCGCTCGCCGAGATCGACGATGACATCAGGGTTGGCGCAAAGCAGTTTGAGGCCGCGCTCGCGCGCGAATTCGAACTGCTCGCGGTAATCCTCGGGGTGGTCTTCCAGCTCGTCGAAGGGGCCGGTGACGACGATGCCTTCGGCTTCTTCCAAGGCGACCTTCTCGATCGCGGGGGCATTCAGGAACTGCTCGGGGATGGCGGTAAAGAAGCCTTCGTCCTTGTCGGGCGAGATCGCATAGACCTTGCGGCCGACCGCGCCTTCGAACATTGCGGCCTGTGCCGCATCGCCCGAGGATACGATCAGGTCCCACGCGTCGCGCGGCACGCCCATGCGGCCAAGCTGCGCCTCGACGAATTGCGCCGGACGCGGCGCATTGGTCATCAGGACGACGCGCCCCCCCTGCGCGCGGAAGCGCTGCAAAGCCGCGACCGCGGCCGGGTAAGGTTCCTTGCCGTTATGGAGGCAACCCCAGAGGTCGCAGAACAGCACATCAAATTCGGAGGCGAGTTCGTCCAGCGACTCGATGATCTTGACCATTGGGATTGCCTTTTAATCTCAGACCGCGAGGGCCGGGATGATTTGTTTCTTGCGCGACATGATGCCGGGCAGAACCACGCTGTCGCCGCTGACGGTGACGTTGAAGCTTTTCTCGGCGACGGTTTTCACGAAGTCGTTCGGGACCAGCAGGGTCGCCTCTTCGTTGAGGATGTCGACGATGAACAGCAGGACCTCGTCGGCGCCGTCTTCCTTGGCGACGGCCGGCATGGCCGCGATCAGCGCTTCCTTGCGGGCAAGCAGAACGGCCGGCGCGGTGGTTTCGAGAACCGAGACGCGCAGCTGCTTGCCGCCCAGCTCGTATTCCTTGCTGTCCATGCGCAACAGCGCGGCATCGCCGAAGGCCGAGACATCGGATTTCGCGGCAAACATTTCGGCCGCATAGGCGGGGATCGAAAGGCCGAGTTCCTTTGCCAGCTTTTCGGCCACGAAACGGTCATGCGGCGTCGTGGTCGGGCTGCGGAATTCCAGCGTGTCCGACAGGATGCAGGTCAGCATCGCCGCCTTGATTTCCTTGGGCGCGCGGGCCAGATCCTCGTCGCCGATCAGATCGTGCATGATCGTGGCGGTGCAGGCCAGCGGACGGATGGTGATGTTGATCGGCAGACGCGTCTTGATCCCGCCCGCGAGCAGGTGGTGGTCGATGATCTCGATTACTTCGGCATCATTGATCGAGGCCGGCAGCTCGCCCGGGTTGTTGGTGTCGACGATGACGCATTGATCGCCCGCCGCCACATCGGCGAAAAGCTCGGGCTTGGCGATGTTCCAGCGCTCGAGCATCCATGCCGCTTCGGTATTGGGCTCGCCCTGCAGCAGCGCCTTGGCGGGCGTCTTGCGGATCTCGCTCAGATACCACGCCCAGATGATGGGCGAACCCGTCGAGTCGGTATCAGGAGACTTATGGCCGAAAACCTTGATCATGGGAGGAGCACCTTCGCGCTTGGTTTTGAAAAGTCGCGCGACTTATAGGTTCTGGCGCCGCTCTTGTCTATCGACCCAAGGTCAATGCGAGATTGACCGCCAGCGCCAGAATGACCGCATTGTAGAAATAGGACAAAGCGCCGTGCAGCACGGTGATACGGCGCAGCGAGGTGGTTTTGACCGCCACATCAGAGGTCTGGGCCGTCATGCCGATGGTGAAGCTGTAGTAAATGAAGTCCCACAACTCGGGATCGGGCGTCTCGGCGGGAAAGGCCAGCCCGCCTGCGTCGCGGCCGCCGTCGTCGCGCGCATACCACAATCCCGCGTAATGGAAGGCCATCACCAGATGGATCGTCATCCAGCCGAGCGGGACCGAAGCCAGCGCCAGAAGCGGGCGCAAGGCAAAGCCCTGATCGGTGGCACGCATGGTCACGACGATCGCGCCGAGGCTGACGACCACCGCCGCAAGCGAGAGCATGGCGATGAACGGCACGCCCTCGTCGCCCTCGAAGCCGCGTTTGCGGAAATGCGCGGGATCGATGCGGCTGCTTTTGGCGGCAATGATCAGAAGATAGCCCGCGAAGAACACATCCGCCCCGATCAGGATGCGGTCGACGCCGGCCAGCCGGTAGCTGCCCAAGCCCGCGACCAGCCCCATTGCGAAGGCGATCAGGAACAACCCGTGTCTGCGGGCGAAATTCAGCACGAATGCCGCCCCCCGCGCGAAATCACGGCGCATCTCCGGTCGGCCCGAGCGCCGAGACGACGAAGCCCTCGCGTTCAAGCAGGCGCAGCACGCCGCGCTCTCCGGGCAGGTGCAGCGCGCCGAAGGCCGCGACGACATGGCCCTTGTCCTTTGCCGCCGCATCGGCCGCCCCCACCAGAGGCGCAATCCAGCTTTCGTTGCGCTGGTCCATCATCTTTTCCTGCGCAAGCCCGATCTGGTGATCGACGTCTTCGCGGCTCAGCCCCGAATTCTCGTAGGCGTCGATCCGCCCGAATTCCCAGATGTCCCAGACCTTGCCCGAGAAAAAGGCATTGATCAGCGTGCTGGCGTAATCATCGGCGTGATCGGCGGCGGGAAGAGCGGATTGCAGCATCTCGATCTCTTCCTCGGGGGTCATGCCGGCAAAAAGCGTGAAGACCGTATCCCAGGGTTCGAGCGCTACGACCGGCACGCCTTCGGCCTCGGCGCGCTCGAGCAGGAGATGATCCAGCCCCTCGACCTTGCCGCTGGCCTTGACCTGATCGAGCATGCAGGGCGAGATACCCAGCATCATCGCGACATACCACGGCCGCATCCGGCTAGCGACAAAGGCGGGAACGCCGCGTTCGGTCATGGCGGCCGACAATCGCGCCCAATCCTCGGGCGCCATCCGCTCGGGCAGGGTCGCGCCATCGGTATCGGCAATCAGCGCGGGATTGGTGGCGAGCTCGTTGCTCAGCCTCGCCTGCTCTTCGGGGCCAGCCTCGACCAGCAGCGCATCGGCGCTGTCGAGATCGTCCGAAAACCGCGCGATGGTCGCCGCATGGCGGGGATCGGAGAAATGGTAAGTGCCGATCAGCAGGATGCGGGCATCGCCTTTGCGCGCCTCGAACAGGGTGCCGCGGTTAAAGGGGATGGCGGCGACGGCGCGGTCAAGCTCGGCCTTTTGCTCGGGGCGCAAAGCCGCGATGAGATCGCGGCCGACGCATTCCTGCGCGTCAACGGCCATCGCGGAAAGCGGCAAAACCAGAGCAAAGAAAAACAAGATCAATCGCTTACGCATCGCTTCCTCGGTCACCTTTTGCGAAAACATGGCACGGGTGCGGCCAAAGTGCCAGCGAAAGCGGGCGCCTGTCGGGGCATTGCTCCCCCTGCCCGCGCGCACTCGGCGACATGCTCTGCAACGCGCCGGAACCGGCTGCGGGAATTTTTGCGGCCTTCGCCGTTGACAGGCCCGAGGGCGCTGCCTAAGTCTTGCGGCATTGGCACTCACCACTACCGAGTGCCAACAACGAGACACTGCAACCTGAAACACCGGAGTGTTCCAATGGCATTCAAACCGCTGCATGACCGCGTTCTGGTCCGTCGCGTCCAGTCGGACGAGAAAACCAAGGGCGGCCTGATCATCCCCGATAGCGCAAAAGAAAAACCTGCCGAAGGCGAAGTCGTCTCGGTCGGCGAAGGCGCACGCAAAGATTCGGGCGAGCTGATCGCACCGGCGGTCAAAGCCGGCGACCGCGTTCTGTTCGGCAAATGGTCGGGCACCGAAGTCACCGTCGATGGTGAAGAGCTGCTGATCATGAAGGAAAGCGACATCCTCGGCGTTCTCGCCTGACCGGATCCGTCCCTTCCCCTTCCAACAACGAATTCAAGGAATTGAAGCATGGCAAAAGACGTCAAATTCAACACCGACGCTCGTGACCGTATGCTCAAGGGTGTCAACACCCTCGCAGACGCGGTCAAAGTGACCCTGGGCCCGAAAGGCCGCAACGTCGTCATCGACAAATCCTTCGGCGCACCGCGCATCACCAAAGACGGTGTCTCGGTTGCCAAGGAAATCGAACTGTCGGACAAGTTCGAAAACATGGGCGCGCAGCTCGTGAAAGAAGTCGCGGCGCGCACCAATGATGAAGCCGGCGACGGCACCACCACCGCGACCGTTCTGGCGCAGGCCATCATCAAAGAAGGCCTGAAGTCGGTTGCAGCGGGTCTGAACCCGATGGATCTGAAGCGCGGCATCGACCAGGCAACCGCCAAAGTCGTCGAAGCCATCAAAGCTGCCTCGCGCCCCGTCGCGGACAGCGACGAAGTCGCACAGGTCGGCACGATCTCGGCCAACGGTGAAGAGTTCATCGGCAAGCAGATCGCGGAAGCAATGCAGCGCGTTGGCAACGAGGGTGTGATCACCGTCGAAGAAAACAAGGGCATGGACACCGAAGTCGAAGTCGTCGAAGGCATGCAGTTCGACCGCGGCTACCTCTCGCCCTACTTCGTCACCAACCCCGACAAAATGGTCGCGGATCTGGAAGACGCACTGATCCTGCTGCACGAGAAAAAACTCTCGTCGCTGCAGCCGATGGTTCCGCTTCTGGAATCGGTCATCCAGTCGGGCAAACCGCTGCTGATCATCGCTGAAGACGTCGAAGGCGAGGCTCTGGCCACCCTGGTCGTCAACAAACTGCGCGGCGGCCTGAAAATTGCTGCTGTCAAAGCTCCGGGTTTCGGCGATCGCCGCAAATCCATGCTGCAGGACATCGCGATCCTGACCGGCGGTCAGGTGATCTCGGAAGACCTCGGCATGAAGCTGGAAAATGTCACGATCGACATGCTCGGCCGCGCCAAGAAAGTCTCGATCAACAAGGACAACACCACCATCGTTGATGGCGCCGGTGACAAGCCCGAGATCGAAGCACGCGTTTCGCAGATCCGTCAGCAGATCGAAGAAACCACTTCGGACTACGACAAAGAGAAGCTGCAAGAGCGCGTGGCCAAACTGGCTGGCGGCGTTGCAGTCATCCGCGTCGGCGGTGCGACCGAAGTCGAAGTCAAAGAGCGCAAAGACCGCGTTGACGACGCTCTGAACGCGACCCGTGCGGCCGTTCAGGAAGGCATCGTTGTCGGCGGTGGCGTTGCTCTGGTTCAGGCAACCAAGGCACTCGACGGTCTGAAAGGCGCAAACGCCGATCAGGACGTGGGTATCTCGATCATTCGCCGCGCTCTGGAAGCTCCGCTGCGCCAGATCTCGGAAAACTCGGGCGTTGACGGTGCAGTTGTTGCCGGCAAGATCCGCGAGTCGTCCTCGACCTCGTTTGGCTTCAACGCGCAAACCGAAGAATATGGCGACATGTTCAAATTCGGCGTGATCGACCCGGCGAAAGTCACCCGCACCGCGCTCGAAAACGCTGCATCGGTTGCTGGTCTGCTGATCACCACCGAAGCCATGATCGCCGACAAGCCCGAGCCGAAGGCAGCCGCAGGCGGCATGCCCGACATGGGCGGCATGGGCGGCATGATGTAATCATACCGGCCTTACAGCTAAGGAAAGGGCGTCCCTCGGGGCGCCCTTTTTCGTTGGACCAATGCCTGCGGTGCCTGGGCAGAATGGTATGGGACGGATAATCTTTACTCATGAGCAAAGCCGTTTTCATCGAATCCCGTCACTCACATTATTCCGACCGTCCAGGCGAGGTTTATCACTTTCCGAACCGCAGTTATTTATCCCTGGTCCAGCAGACCATCGGCGATTGGGTCATCTTCTATGAGGGCCGCCGCGGCGGTGGCCGCGGCTATCACCGCGTTCAAAAGGTCGAGGCGATCATCGCCGACCCTGCCGATCCTACCCATAGTTTCGCGTTGCTTGATCGCAGCTCGGCATGGGACTTTGAAACCGAGCTTCCCCGGGAAAAAGCTGACGGTTCGCTGTGGGAAACCGGTCTGGCGCGGATGGGGGGCAATAATACCTCGGCGGTGCGGCTGATCCCGGATCGCGACTTTGCAGCCATCGTCAACGCCGGACTAAGCTACCCACGCGAGCCCGATACCCTGCCGCGCGAAGGGGATATTTCCGGCTTTTACGATCCCCCTGCTCCCTTTACCCCTCAGGCTCCACAAAGCATCGAGCGCGAACATGTTCTGACCTCTCGGCTATTGCGCGATCAAAGCTTTTCCCGGCTGATCCGTCGCACCTATGCCGGTCGCTGCGCTTTTTCGGGGTTGGAGCTTCGCAACGGCGGCGGCCGCCCCGAGGTCGAGGCCGCGCATATCCTGCCGGTCGCCAAACGCGGCCCCGATACCGTCGATAACGGCCTTGCCCTAAGCGGCACGCTGCATTGGATGTTTGACCGCGGGCTTTTGTCGCTGGCCGATGATCAAAGTATTCTGATCGCCAAGGGCAGAATTGCCGAGGATGCGGTGCAGCGCCTGATCTTGCCCTCGGGTAAGGCGATCTTGCCATCCCGCAACGTGGACAGGCCTAACCCCGCCTATCTGGCATGGCACCGCCAGCATGTCTTCAAGGGCTAGGTTCGGCCCGCCAGAAAGAAAAACGGGCACCCTTAGGTGCCCGTTTCAATTCAGGTTGGCGAACGGGATCTTACCCTTCATCCCGCTCGGCCAGTTCCAGCCATTCGGCCTCGGCATCCATCAGAGCGACCTGACGCTCGGACAAGCCCTCGCTGGCCTTCTGGAACTTGACGGGCGAGGTCGTAAACAGCGCTGGGTCCGAGAGGAATTCGGTCAGCTTGCCGATCTCTGCCTCGAGGCGCTCCATGATCGCGGGCAAGGCCTGAAGGCGGTTTTTCTCGGTAAAGGTCAGGCCCGATTTCGCGGGTTTTGCAACGGGCGCGGCTGCGGGCGCGGGATCGGCCTTGGTGCTGGTCGCGGGTTTCGCAGATGCCGCCTGGCTGAAGATCGCGCCGTTCTCGGCACGCTGCGCACGGTAATCCGACCAGCCGCCCGGATAGACCGTCGCCTTGCCGTCACCCTCCATCGCGACCGTCGTGGTCGCGACGCGGTCGATGAAATCGCGGTCGTGGCTGACAAGCAGGACCGTGCCGTCATACTCGCCCAGAATGTCCTGAAGCAGGTCCAAAGTCTCGACATCAAGATCGTTGGTCGGCTCGTCCAGAACCAGCAGGTTCGAAGGGTGCGCCATGATCTTGGCCAGCAAAAGGCGCGCCTTCTCGCCGCCCGAGAGACTGCCGACCGGTGCGCGCGCCTGTCCGTCGTCGAACAGGAAATCCTTGAGATAGGCCACGACATGGCGCGGATTGCCGCGCACCATGACCTGATCGGAGCGCCCCGAGACGCTCATCGCCGGATCAGAGGTCAGCGCATCCCAAAGCGTCACGCTTTCGTCGATGGCGCTGCGCGCCTGATCGAAAACCGCGATGTCAAGGTTCGTGCCCAGCTTGATCGTACCCGCATCAGGGGCGATCTCGCCGGTCAGCATCTTGATCAGGGTGGTCTTGCCCGCGCCATTGGGGCCGACAAAAGCCACGCGGTCGCCGCGCATCACGCGCAGATCGAATGGCTCGAGAATGGTGCGATCGCCAAAGCTTTTCGAGATGCCCTTGGCGTCGATCACCCGCTTGCCCGATTGCTGGCCGCTGTCCATCTCCATCGCGGCAGTGCCCTGACGGCGGATCTGGCTGGCGCGCTCGTCACGCAGCTCGGCCAAGGCGCGCACGCGGCCCATATTGCGCTTGCGGCGCGCGGAAATGCCTTCGACGGCCCAACGGGCCTCGGCCTTGATCTTGCGGTCAAGCTTGTGGCGCGCCTCGTCCTCGGCGGCCCAGGTGGTCTCGCGCCATTCCTCGAAACCCTCGAAGCCGCGTTCCTGACGGCGGACCTCGCCGCGGTCGATCCACAGCGTCGCGCGCGTCAGATTGCGCAGGAAGGCGCGGTCGTGGCTGATCAGCACATAGGCGGTGCGGGTCGAGGAAAGCTGTTCCTCGAGCCAGGCGATCGCCTCGATATCAAGGTGGTTGGTCGGCTCGTCCAGCAGCATCAGATCGGGTTCCGAGGCCATCAGACGCGCCAAAGCGGCACGGCGGCGCTCGCCGCCCGAGGCGGTGGCAACGGGGCGTTTGGGGTCGAATTTCAGCCCCTCGGCCGCCATTTCGACGCGGTATTCCTCGCCCGGCGCTAGGCCCGAGACGGCGAAATCGCCAAGCGTCTCGAAACCCGACAGATCGGGCTCTTGCTCCATATAGCCGACGCTGGTGCCGGCCGAGGTCACCACCGCGCCACGGTCGGGCTCGATGAGCTTGGCCATCACTTTCATCAACGTGGACTTGCCCGAGCCGTTGCGGCCGACAAGCGCGACACGGTCGCCCTGCTGAACCGTCAGGCTGAGGTTGTCGAATACGGGGTTCCCGCCGAAAGTCAGCGAGATATCGGTCAATTGGAGAAGGGGTGCTCTGGCCATAGCGCGCCACTATCCCGAGCCGCGAACAAGGTCAATCTGCCGCAAGCAAACCCGCCACTCGGGGACCACAATCCTGTGGCTGGATGGCGGCGGCGGCGCGTGTCGCGCTTTGCCGCGAGAACGCAAAACCATTGCCTTGTGCAAAGCGGCGGCGCCAGAATGCCCAAGGCCCGTCCCGACCCAAGGAGCCACAAGAGCCATGACCGAGATCCGCCACGGCGGCTGCCTTTGCGGGGCGCTGCGTTTCACCACCGAAGGTCCGCCCCTGCGCGTGGGCCTGTGCCATTGTCTCGACTGCCGCAAATTCCACGGCGCCTTGTTCCACGCCTCGGCCATTTTCAGGATGGCGGCAGTCGCGATCACCGGCGCGGCGGCGCAATACGAGGGCCGCTTTTTCTGCCCGCGCTGCGGCTCCTCGGTCTTTTCGCGCAGCGGCGAGGAGATCGAGGTCAACCTCGGCTCCTTTGACGAAACCGACCAATTCGCCCCGAGCTACGAGCTCTGGACCATGAGGCGCGAAAGCTGGCTGCCCGATTTCGCGCTCGCATCATGCTATTCGCGCGATCGGGATGCGGGCGATGACGGCAGGACGGCCTAAAGGCTGCGCAGCAAATCGGCCGCAATCACATGCAAGGCATTGCGGTAGCCGTTCCCGCCCGAAGGCAGGTTCGGATCCGAAGTCATCGCAATCGCCACGGCACTGCGCCCGCGCGTCGCGGGGGCGACATAGATCATTTGCCCGCCATAGCCCCAGCCGTAATTGACCGTCCGCCCCGCCATTTCGTCGAGAAACCAGCAATAGCCATAGCCCGAATTGGTAAAGGCCGAGCGCGTGCGGCGCTGCCAGCTTTGCGCGATCCAGTCGGCTGGAACCACCTGCTGCCCGCCCGCATGGCCCTGCGCGGCATAGGTCGCGCCGAAAGCCAAAAGCGAGCGCGTACTCATCGCCATCTCGTTGCCGCCGATATAGATGCCCTGCGGGTCGCGCTCCCATCCCGCGATGCGGAAGCCGGGTATCCCGCCCAGCCAGTCACGCGCAAGCTGCAGCGTCGAGCGCCCCGAGGCCCGCGTCAGCATCGCCGAGAGCAAATGCGTCGAGGCGGTCGAATACAGCATCCTCCCCCCCGGCCGGTCCACCATCGGCGCGGCCAAAGCGCGGCGCACCCAATTGGGGCTGCTGACCCATTGGCCGTAAGCCGCGCCCGACTGCCGCTCGAGCCCCGCCTGCATCGACAAAAGATTGCCGATCGTGACCTGCTTGAGCAAAGGATCGGGATTGGCAGGCATCTCGGGGGCCAAAATTCCGGCGATCGGCTGGTCGGTGCCCGAGAAAACCCCGCGTGCCAAGGCCATGCCGACCAGTGCCGAAACCACCGATTTCGAGGCCGATTTGATATTGGTGGGCTCGTCCGGCGTCCAGTTGCGATAGCCGCGCGCGGCAATCTCCGCGCCGCCGCTCCAGACCGCGATGGCGCGCAGCTGCGGATGATCGCCCGCAGCATCCAGCACCGGCCCCGGCAGCGCCGCCGCCCGGCGCGCAGTCCAGATCATCGGGGCCGCAAGCCCGCCCATAACGAAGGTCCGTCGAGAGAATGAAACTGTCATGGGCCGAATATGCGCATCGCGCGCGCCTGCGCCAAGCCGCCTGCTCCGCCCTGCCCCACACAAGCGCGTCATCGGGCGCAGGTCCGGAATTTTCGCCGGATTTAATACCCGATCAAAAAACTCACCATTGCGCTCGGGCCGGCAAACTCTTACGTCAATGCCATCGCCGGATCGGCCCGCCCCACGGGCAAGCCTCCAGATCCGGCCACGCGCGCGGTGCGCCCTCCGCTCCGCCGCTTTGATGCCGCCGCAATCCGCGCCGAATGGCGTTGCGGCCAAACCGCCAACCGGAACCTGCGAAAGGTCGCCCCCCATGTCCCATTCCACCCAAGCCGTTGTTTCGACCGAAAGCGGCAGCCGCTATCTCCAGCAGCTCGCCAAGCATTGGGCCCATAAATTCGCCACCGAATTCGATGCGAGCCAGGCCAAGATCGTCAACGAAAACGGCAATGGCGTCACCATGACCGCCACGGCCGACAGCCTGACCGTAATCGCCTTTGCCGCCGATGCCGAGACCCTGCCGAAATGGCGTCAGGTTGTCGAAGACCACATCGTGCGCTTCGCCTTCCGCGAGACGCTGGAATTCGATTGGCAGCCCGCATAAGCCCCAGCCGGTTGTTGCCCCGCCCGCACCGCGCCGCTAGAGTGGCGCGGTTACAAAAGGCGGGACGATGACAGAGACCGGACAGAACTATCAGGTATTGGCGCGCAAATACCGCCCCGAGACCTTTGCCGATCTCGTCGGTCAGGATGCGATGGTGCGCACGCTGAAGAACGCTTTCGCGGCCGACCGGATCGCGCAGGCCTTCATCATGACCGGCATCCGCGGCACCGGAAAAACCACCACCGCCCGCATTATCGCCAAAGGCCTGAACTGCATCGGAGCCGACGGCAAGGGCGGCCCGACCACCGAACCTTGCGGGGTCTGCGAACATTGCGTCGCGATCTCGGAAGGCCGCCATGTCGACGTGATGGAGATGGACGCCGCCTCGCGCACGGGTGTCGGCGATATCCGCGAGATCATCGAAAGCGTCCACTACCGCGCGGCCTCGGCCCGCTACAAAATCTACATCATCGACGAAGTGCACATGCTCTCGACCAGCGCCTTCAACGCGCTGCTCAAGACGTTGGAAGAACCGCCGCCGCA
Source organism: Paracoccus cavernae (assembly GCF_042430175.1). Lineage (NCBI taxonomy): Bacteria > Pseudomonadati > Pseudomonadota > Alphaproteobacteria > Rhodobacterales > Paracoccaceae > Paracoccus > Paracoccus cavernae. Next base: position 75,605 of record NZ_JBHMDZ010000017.1, read on the forward strand.
TGTGAAATTCATCTTCGCCACCACCGAAATCCGCAAAGTGCCGGTCACGGTGCTGTCGCGCTGCCAGCGCTTCGACCTGCGCCGGATCGAACCCGAGGTGATGATCGCGCTTTTGTCGAAAATCGCCACCCGCGAAGGTGCCGAGATCACCGAAGAGGCCCTGGCGCTGATCACCCGCGCCGCCGAAGGTTCGGCCCGCGACGCGACTTCGCTTCTTGATCAGGCGATCAGCCACGGTGCGGGCGAGACCACCGCGCCGCAGGTCCGCGCCATGCTGGGCCTTGCCGATCGCGGGCGCGTGCTCGACCTCTTCGACATGGTCCTGCGCGGTGCCGCCGCCGAGGCGCTGACCGAGCTGCAGGCCCAATATGCCGACGGGGCCGATCCCCTCGCCGTGCTGCGCGATCTGGCCGAGATCACCCATTGGATCTCGATCATCAAGATCACCCCCGAGGCGATCGAGGACCCGACCGTCGGACCCGACGAGGCCCGTCGCGGTCAGGAATTCGCCGAGCGCGTGCCGATGCGCGCTTTGACCCGTCTGTGGCAGATGTTGTTGAAATCGCTCGAAGAAGTCTCGGCGGCGCCCAATGCGATGATGGCCGCCGAAATGGCGATCATCCGATTGACCCATGTGGCCGACCTTCCCGATCCCGACAGCCTGATCCGCAAGGTGCAGGCCTCGATCACGGCGGGCGAATTCGCGCGGCCGGGCCAGATGGGCGGTGCCGCCCCCGCAGGCGCGCCCTCGGCCTTCGCACCACGCGCCGCAATCCCCGCCCCGCGTTCCGGTGCAGCGATCACCCAGGGCAATGCAGCGCTTGCGCTGGCTGTCTCGCCCGATGCGTTGGCGGCCTTTCCCGATTTCGAGGCGGTCATCGCCCTCATCCGCCGCATGCGCGACATGAAGCTCTTGCTCGAGGTCGAAGACCACCTGCGTCTCGTGCGCTATTCGCCGGGCCGGATCGAGTTCAACCCGACCGATCGCGCCCCCAAGGATTTCGCCAACCGTCTCTCGGACCGGCTGCGCAGCTGGACCGGCGGCGCGCGTTGGGCCGTCACCGTCGCGAACGAGGAAGGCCAGCCCACGATCTCGGAACAACGCGCCGCCGAAATGCTTGCGACGCGCGCCCGCGTGATGGAAACCCCGCTCGCCCAAGCGATTTTCGCGGCCTTCCCCGATGCGGAAATGAAAATCAGCAAAGCGCCGGTCGAGGTTGTGGTTGAAAAACCGGACGGCGAGGATACATCCCCTCATGACCTGACCGAAGGCCCCGTGGCCGAGGTCGAAGAATGGGACCCTTTCGAGGACGAGGAATAAAGAATGATCGACGGTTTCGGCAATTTCGGCGACCTTTCCAAAATGATGCAGGCCGCGCAGGACATGCAGGCCAAAATGACCGAGATGCAGGAAGGGCTGAACCGCCTGACCGTTACCGGCCAATCGGGCGGCGGTCTGGTCAAGGCGACCGCCACCGCCAAGGGCGAGCTGACCGCGCTCGACATCGACCCCTCGATCTTCCGCGCCGAGGACAAAGAGGTCGTCGAGGATCTGATCCTTGCCGCGATCAAGGATGCCCAGAAACGAGCCGAGGAGAAATCAGCCTCGGAAATGGCGAAAATGACCCGCGATCTCGGCATTCCCGCCGATTTCAAAATGCCCTTCTAAGCAGCGACTGCCGCGCATGAGCGATGATACCGGCGATATTCAGGCCCTGATCTCGCAGATTGCGCGGCTGCCGGGCCTCGGGCCCCGCTCGGCACGGCGCATCGTGCTGCAACTGATCCGCAAACGCAGCGGCCAGATGGCGCAGCTCGCCAGCCTGATGTCGCAGGTCGCCGAAAACGCGCGCGAATGCGTGATCTGCGGCAATATCACCGAACAGGAAACCTGCTCGATCTGCCGCGACGACCTGCGCGCCACCGGCGAGATCTGCGTGGTGACCGATGTCGCCGACCTCTGGGCGCTCGAACGCGGCCGCGCCTTCCGCGGCCGTTACCATGTCTTGGGCGGCAGCCTCTCGGCTCTGGACGAAGTCGGCCCCGAAGAGTTGCGCATCCCCGATCTGGTCCGCCGCATCCCCGAAGAGCATGTCACCGAAGTCATCCTCGCCCTTGCCGCGACGGTCGAAGGCCAGACCACCGCCCATTACATTGCCGAGGCGCTCGAAGGCAGCGGCGTCACGGTCACCGGTCTCGCCCAGGGCGTGCCGATCGGGGGTGAGCTCGACTATCTCGACGACGGCACGATCACCGCCGCGCTCCGCGCCCGCCGCCGGATCTGAAATCCCCGAAATCCGCATGAAAAAGGGAGGCAGATCACTGCCCCCCTCTTTCATGACCAAATATCCCGGGGTCCGGGGCAGAGCCCCGGCCTTGGGTCGCGCCGCTTAGGCGTCGAGCTTGCCGACCGCCTTGAGCTGTTTCGCGATTTCGATCCGGCGCGGTTTCAGCGCCTCGGGGATCTCGCGCAGCAGGTCGATGTTCAGCATCCCGTCCTCGTGGCTCGCACCCTCGACGCGGACGTGATCGGCCAAGGTAAAGCGGCGCTCGAAGGCGCGCGTGGCGATGCCGCGGTGCAGGAAAGTCCGCTCCTCGTTCTCGGCGGCACGGCGCCCCGAGACGATGACCGCCCCGTCCTTCACCTCGACCGAGAGATCGTCGGCCGAGAATCCGGCAACCGCGATCGAGATGCGGTAGCTGTTCTCACCGGTCTTTTCGATATTGTAGGGAGGGTAGCTGTGCTGCGACAGATCCGAGGCAAGGGCACGGTCCAGAACATCAGCCATCCGGTCGAAACCCACCGAGGCACGATAAAGCGGGGTCAGGTCGAAATTACGCATTTTGCATCCTTTTCAAAGCGATACCAAAACTGCCCCCCGTAAACCGGGCGGGCTGAATGTCGGCGCCTTTTGGCCCTCCGACAGGATCAAATTGGGATGTTCGCCCCCCTATTTCAAGGGCGGCGGAGCGCTCCGGCCTGACGCAAGCGACAGGCCGGATTGCGGCTATTGCAAGGCAAGGGCCGCAGGCTTCGGCCCGCCCGTTGCCCAGTCCAGAAGCTCGACCGTATGGACGACCGGCACTTGGGTTCCCGATCCGATCTGCATCATGCAGCCGATATTGCCCGCCGTGATGATCTCGGGCGAGACCGCCTCGAGCGTGCCGACCTTGCGGCGCTTGAGCTCCTGCGACAGCTCGGGCTGCATCAGGTTGTAGGTCCCTGCCGAGCCGCAGCACAGGTGCGGGTTGGCGGGTTCGAGAACGGTGAAACCGGCCTCGGCCAGAAGGGTCTTCGGCGTCGTCTTGATCTGCTGGCCATGCTGGAGCGAACAGGCCGAATGATAGGCCACCCGCAGGGGCTCGCGCACCGCGACCGCATCCGGCAGGCCGTGGCCCTCGAGAAATTCGGTCACATCCCGCGCGAGACCCGCGATCTTGCGCGCCTCGGCCGCCATCGGATCACCCTCGAACATATGGCCGTAATCCTTGACGGTCGTGCCGCAGCCCGAGGTATTGATAATGATCGCGTCAAGCGCACCGGCGCGGTCCGCCGCCAGAAAGCCGTTGATCGCCGAACGCGCGGTACGCAAAGCGTCGTTCTCGCGGCCCATGTGGTGGGTCAGCGCGCCGCAGCAGCCGAAATTCTCGGGGATGACCACCTCGCAACCCGCGCGCCGCAGCAGGCGGATCGTCGCATCGTTGATGTCGGTGTTCAGCGCACGCTGCGCACAACCCGGCATCAAAGCAACCCGCGCCCGTTTCGGCCCGATCGGCGCAAAGGTCTGGCCGTCGTCGTTGCGGCTGACGCTCGGGATCTGCTTGGGTGCCATTTCCAGCATCGCGCGCAGGCGTTTGTCTGGCATCAGCCCTGCCAAAGGCCGCGCGATCTTGGCGCCCAAAAGCGCCAGACGGAAGCGTTTGGGATAGGGCAGCAGGTTCGCGAGCAGCCAGCGCAAGGCGCGATCGCCAAGCGGGCGGCGATAGGTCTTTTCGACATGGACGCGGGCATGGTCGATCAAATGCATATAGTTCACGCCCGACGGGCAGGTCGACATGCACGACAGGCACGACAGGCAGCGGTCGAGATGCTTGACCGTCTTTTCATCCGCCGGACGGTCGTTTTCCAGCATGTCCTTGATGAGATAGATGCGCCCGCGGGGACTGTCCAACTCGTCACCCAAAACCTGATAGGTCGGACAGGTCGCCGTACAAAAACCGCAATGGACGCAAGAGCGCAGGATCTTGTTGGCATGGGCGATGCCGGGGTCCTGCAGCTGCTCGGGGGTGAAATTCGTCTGCATCTTAGGCGGCCTTCCCTGCTGCGCCGGCGAAAATCCCGCGCGGATCGAATTTGGCGCGCAGACCGGCATTGAGCCCTGCGACGACCGGATTGATGGCGGGAAGCTGCAGGGCTTGCGCCCCCGGCTGCGCGTGAACGCGGCTCGCCTGCCCGCTGAAGGGACCGAGGTCGGGGATCCGCCCCGCCGGCATCGCGACCCAGATCAAGGAGCCGCCCCAGTCAAGCGCCAAGGGCGCGGGCAGGCGCGCAAGCAGAGCCGGCGCCTCGGACGGGAGGCACACAATCCGCCACAGATCGCCCGCATCGTCACCGGCACCGGCGGACGCAGGAACCAACCCTGCCCAATGCGCGCCATCACCCTCGGAGAGTGTGCCGAAATCCGCCAGACGCGCCGCCAATTGCTGGCTCCTCAGATCGACCGAGCCTTTCAGCCCCTCGACACGGATCATCGCGCCCGTGCCCGCAAGCCAACCCGCACCGCTGATGTCGTATGGCCCTGTCAGCGCCGAGGTCAGCGCCGCCACCGCCACATCCGGCGTGGCCCCCGCAAGCACCAAGGTACGCGATACCGGCGGGATCGGCGCGGTTTTCAGCGACACTTCCGTCAGCACGCCAAGCGTCCCGCGCGAGCCTGCAAGCAACTTGACGAGATCGTAGCCGGTGACGTTCTTCATCACCCGCCCGCCGTTCTTGACGATCTCGCCCTCGCCGGTAACGAAACGCACTCCGAGCATCGCATCGCGGCATGCCCCGACCTGCACGCGACGCGGCCCCGAGGCATTGGCGGCAGCAATCCCGCCGATGGTCGAGTCTTGGCGGCGGTCGGGCTCGAAGGCGAGCATCTGGCCCTCGGCAGCCAGAACCTTCTCGATCCCGGCGAGGGTTGTGCCCGCGCCGACCACCAGCGTCAGCGCCTCGGGCTCGTAGAGCCGCACCCCCGACAGCGCCGAGAGGTCAAGCCGCATGCCCTGCCCCTCACCCGGCTGGAGTCGCGTCGCCCCGCCGACCGGCGTGAGCGGCGCGCGCGCCTCGCGGATCAGCGCGGCCAACTCTTCTTCGCTTTGCGGGCGCATCGTCTTTTGGTCCATCACGGCCTCCATCACCTCAGGCCGCACGGGCTTTTGCTGTGTCACGCCCCGCCTCGCGGCGCGGGGCCGAGCTTGCAAGCGGGAAAACCTTGGCCGCATTGAGCAGCCACTGCGCGTCGAAGACATCCTTCACGCGCATCTGGACCTCGAGATCCACCGGCTCGAACTGCGCCACCATCAGCTCGCGCTTTTCGACGCCGACGCCATGTTCGCCGGTCAGGCAGCCGCCGACCTCGACGCAAAGGCGCAAGATATCGGCACCGAACGCCTCGCACAGTTCCAGATCGCCGGGTTTATTGGCGTTATACAGGATAAGCGGATGCATATTGCCGTCGCCCGCATGAAAGACATTGGCGACGCCAAGCCCGTATTGCTGCGACAGCGCCGCAATCCCCGCCAGCACCTGCGGCAGGGTCGAGACGGGGATGGTCCCGTCAAGGCACATGTAATCGTTGATCTGGCCCATCGCGCCGAAAGCCGATTTGCGCCCCAGCCAGATGCGGCGGGATTCGTCTTCGGATTTGCTCTCGCGGAATTCGACCGGATCGAAGCTTTCGGCAATGGCGCGGATCAGGCCAAGCTGCTCGGCAATCTCGGGGGGCGTCCCTTCGACCTCGATGATCAAAAGCGCCTCGCAATCGGGATAGCCCGCTTTGGCGAATTCCTCGGTCGCGCGGATGCAGGGACGGTCCATGAATTCGATCGCGACGGGGATGACGCCGGCGCGGATGATTGCGGCGACGCAGGCGCCCGCGACTTCGCTGGAATCGAAGCCGACCAGAACGGGGCGCGCGCCGGCGGGTTTGGGAAGGATGCGCAAGGTCGCCTCGGTCACGATACCAAGCTGGCCTTCCGAGCCGCAGACCACGCCCAGAAGATCAAGCCCCTGCGCCTCGCCCATCGGCCCGCCGAGGTCGACAATCGTGCCGTCCATCATCACCATGCGCACGCCAAGCAGGTTGTTCGTCGTCACGCCGTATTTCAGGCAATGCGCCCCGCCCGAGTTCATCCCGATATTGCCGCCGATCGCGCAGGCAAGCTGGCTCGACGGATCGGGCGCATAGAAGAACCCGTCGCCGTCCACCGCCCCCGAGATCGAGAGGTTCGTCCGCCCCGCCTGCACCCGCACCTGACGGTCGGGGTAGTTCGTTTCAAGCACCGCATTCATGCGCGACAGCCCGACAACCACCGCATCGGCGGTCGGCATCGAGCCGCCCGCAAGGCTTGTGCCCGCACCGCGCGGCACGACCGGCACGCCCTCCTCGTGGCAGATGCGCAGAACGGCCGCGACCTCTTCGGTCGTCGCAGGCAGAACCACGGCGAGCGGCGGGCAGCGATAGGCCGAAAGCGCGTCGCATTCATAGGCGCGGGTCTCGGCGGGATCGTCGATCACGGCATCGGGCACGGCCGCGCGCAAACGGGCGGCAAGGCTCGCGGCGCGGGCAATCACCGTCTGATCGGGAAAGGGCATTTCCATGGCGGCTCTCCTTATGGGGCGCGGTCGTATTCGAAGCGGTCGCGAAGGGGCGATAAAGGGGCGCTTTCCTCATCATGGCGCGGATCGGGACGCGCCAACAAGGCTGCGGACACGGAGCAACTCCGTCCACCGCGGCCCGCGGCCGTCCCGTTGCAGCGGCCATCGGCAGCAGCCCTTTTCATCTTCCCCCCGCAACAACGCTAAAATCCGGCTGATATTTCCTCGCCAAGATTTTGATTGTATTGTCCAATATGACAGACCGCACCGCTCTGCCCGTTCCGGATGCGAATCGGCAAAGCCGCATCATCTGGAATTGGACGGAACGTCCTCCTGCGATATCTCTCGCGAGTGGATAGCGCTCACAACCGGGACAGGCAACCGCCCCGGCATCGGGAAAACGGATGAGCCGCGCGAAAAAGCGGGGCCGGACAACAGGTGCGGCCGGATGGAAGGCCTAAGCGTTCCACAAGCCGGAACGCGGCAGGGAACAGGATCGGGCGACCGACCGGACGAAGGACAAGATCACGATGTACGCCCTCTCGGCACTGACCAAGACATTCGACCTGTGGAACCTCGCGGCCTTTCTGTGGCTGATCGGCTGCTGGTTCTGGGTAAGCTGGCGCACCGAACATCCGCCAAAGGGCAAACCCTCGGTCTCGGTGCTGATGAAGACGCTTCGCCGCGAATGGATGCGCCAGTTCGTCGAGCGCGATCCGAGGATCTTCGACGGCAACATCCTCTCGAACCTGCGCGAGAGCACCGCCTTTTTCGCCTCGGCGACGATGATCGCCATCGGTGGCGGGCTCGCGCTTCTTGGCAATGTCGACCGTGTCATCGGTCTCGCGCAGCAATTCGAGATCGAGAACGCGCTGACCATCCAATGGGAGGTCAAGATCATCGTCGTGCTGCTGATCGTGGTCGATGCTTTCCTGAAATTCGTCTGGTCGAACCGGCTGTTCGGCTATTGCGCGATCATCATGGGCTCGGTTCCCAATGATTCCAAAGACCCGCGGGCCATGCCGCGCGCCATGCAGGCAGCCGAAATCAACATCCGCGCCGCCCGCAGCTTCAACGCGGGGCTGCGCGGGGTCTATTTCGCGCTTGGCGGCCTCGCCTGGCTGGCGGGGCCGCTTGCACTTTTCGTCGCGACGACAACCGTGACCTGCATCAGCTGGCGGCGCGAATTCGCCTCAGGATCGCGGCGCATCCTGCTTGACGAGGCTGCCCTCGAGGCGGGCATGCCGCCAAGTCAGCCATAGCGCGACGAGCCCCGCCGCCGAAAGCGCGACCCCGACCAGCCCGGAAGAGCGCCAGCCCCACCCCGCCGCCAGCGCAAGGCCGGCGAGCCAGGGGCCGAGCGCATTGGCCGCGTTGAAGGCCGCGTGGTTCATCGCGGCCGCCATGCTTTGCGCCCGCCCCGCGACATCCATCAGCCGCGTCTGGAGCGGCACCACCATCCCCGAGCCGAGGCCAAGCAGGAAGGAAGACGCCACCATCAGCTGCCAGCTTCCGACCGCATAAGAAGCAAAGGCCTGCGTCGCCGCCATAAAGACCATGAGCACGAAGGCCGCGCGGAAAATCCCCAGCCGGATCGTCAGACGCGCCGCGCCGATACTGCCCAGCGTGCCGCCGATCCCGAAGGCCGAAAGCGCCAGCGGCACGGCCCAGGACGGCGCTTGGGTCGTGGCCAGCATCGCGGCCGAGAGATAGGCGTAGACCGCGAAAAGCCCGCCAAAGCCGATGGCCCCGACCAGAAGCGTCAGGATGACCGAGGGGTTGCGCAGCGCCTTGAGCTCCTCGAAGGGGCGCGCATTGGGATCGACGCCGACGCGCGGCGCGAGCTTCAGGATCAGCACCGAAGCGACCAGTGCGATCAGCCCGGGCAGCGCAAAGCCCCAGCGCCAGCCGATCCCCTGCCCCAGGGCCCCCGCCAACGGCACGCCCGCGATATTGGCGACCGTCAGGCCCAAAAGCACATAGGTCACCCCCTTGGCACGCTGCTCGCGCGGCAGGCTGTCGGCGGCGAAAAGCATCGCGACGCCAAGAAAGCCGCCATGCGGCAGCCCCGCCAGAAAGCGCGTGGCGACCAGCGTGTGAAAACCCGGAAGCGCCGCCGCGAGCAGGTTGAAGACCCCGTAAATCGCGATCAAAGCCGCGAGGTAGCGTCGCCGCGGCAGCCTTGCGCCCAGAATGGAGGTCAGCGGCGCCCCCACGACCACGCCGAGAGCATAGGCCGAGATGACATGTCCGCCCTGCGGATCGGTGATCCCCAGATCGGCCGCGAACCACGGAAGCAGCCCCATGGCCGCAAACTCCGAGGTCCCGATGGCGAATGCGCCAAGCGCAAGGGAAAGAATGGCCCATTTCAAATTGGGTTGCCGCGTCATGGCTGAACCTCGAAGGCGTCGGAAGGAAAGGAAAGAAGGATGCATGATTGCGTTAACATCGCCCGCCCCCAATGTCAGCACCATCAGGCCGAATAGCACCCATTCAGCCGGTGCAAGGCAGCCATCCCCCGAACGCGGAGCACGAAGGCTTCAGGCTTCAGGCTTCAGGCTTCAGGCTTCAGGCTTCAGGCTTCAGGCTTCAGGCTTCAGGCTTCAGGCTTCAGGCTT
>NZ_JBHMDZ010000018.1:0-612 GCF_042430175.1 Paracoccus cavernae
CTCGAGATAGTCGCCGCGCGGGCTGGCCTTGGCCGAGGTGCCGTGATCCCAAAGATGCCAGCCGGGCAGGATCGCCTTGCCGGAAGCTTCCGCCACCGCTCTGGCCTGCGCGTTCCAATAGCTGAAATTGCTCCAGACCGTGGCCGTTCCCGAGCCTGTCGCCGGATCGGCATCCATGTCTTCGATCGCAATGCCGGGGATGCCGTGGCAGCTGGTGACAACCGGCACCTGAGCCAGGCCGAGATCGCGACGGTGGGCATTGAGCAGAGCGAAGGCCGGAAAGGCCATGCCGCTGGCACCGCTACCCGTCTGCGCCCGCGCGAAGCCGGTTGCGGCTTTGCTCAGGTTGTAGCCCTTTGAGCGCGGCCCGAGCGTATCGGCAAGCGGCACCGCATCCGAGAATTGCATCCCCGCGAGCTGAAGGCAGTGATCACCGCCCAAAGCCTCGAGCATCGCGCGCGTCAAGGTGGCCGTGAACGCGCCGCCGACCGTCAGGGACTGGCCGTTGACACCGCAGAGCTGCACCGCAGTCGTCGACAGAAGCCCGCCCTCGATCTGGAGCTTGCCGCGGCCGCGATCCCAAAAGTCTTGCGACATATGCGCGTCGAAGCC
>NZ_JBHMDZ010000019.1:0-669 GCF_042430175.1 Paracoccus cavernae
TGGACGTCCCCGAATTTCGCGTCGATATCGAAGAGGTTCCACGCCACCGCGCCGGGCACGCGGTCCCCGATCGCTTCCTTGACCGCGATGGTGCGGAAGCCGTCCGCGATCCCGTCACAGATGGTCTGGCGCACGCAGGCGCAGGCCGTCACGCCGGTCACGAGGATCGTGTCGACGCCGTTGGCGCGCAGGATGCCGGCAAGCTCGGTCCCGTGGAAGGACGAGGCGCGCTTTTTGAGCAGCGTGTATTCGCCCGCCACCGGCGCGATGCGGCTGTCGATCGCCCAAAGCTCGGGCTTGGCGAGATCGACGACATCGACGGGGATCTTGTCGTGCCAAAGACCCATGTCGGTGAAGGGCGCGTTGCGGTCGGTGATCTCGTAGGCGGTGGTGACATGGATCACCGGAAGGTTCTGCGCGCGAAAGGCCTTCAGCAGCTTCTGCATGCCCGGGATGATCTCGTTGTCCATCTTCTCCTGATCGCAGGTGAAGGGATTGCCCGGACGCGTCCAGGCATTGGCGAGATCGACGCTCACCAGCGCCGGACGCTTGCCGAAACCGACGCGGCGCTGGAAGCCGCGGTCCTGATAAAGTTTGCTCGCCGTATCGAAAGCCTGCTGCAACAGACGGTCGAGTTCCTTGGCGTCAACGTCGCTCATTCTCTTCTCC
>NZ_JBHMDZ010000020.1:0-721 GCF_042430175.1 Paracoccus cavernae
TGATCAGCCCCACTTGAGTGGTCCGTTTTAAAAGTTAGTGCATGACCGGCCTTTGGTCCATCGGGATGGTGGTTTCTGGAGCCGGCGGGCGATAGCCTAATGCGCTATGTGGTCGTTTCGTGTTGTAATGCTTCCTCCACTCTTCGATCAGGATCTGCGCCTCGCGGAGGCTGTAGAAGATTTCCCCGTTCAGCATTTCATCGCGAAAGCGGGCGTTGAAGCTTTCGCAGTAACCATTCTCCCACGGTGATCCAGGCTCGATGTAAGCCGTTTTAGCGCCGACGGCGCCGATCCAGGCCCGAACCGCCAAGGCTATAAACTCCGGACCATTGTCGGAACGAATGAAGGCGGGAACGCCACGCAAGATGAACAGGTCGGTCAACGCATCGATCACATCTGTCGAATTCAGCCTGTGCCGCACCCGGATCGTCAGGCATTCACGGCTGAACTCATCGAGGATGTTCAGCGTCCGGAACACCTTACCGTCATCGGTGCGGCAATGAACGAAGTCGTAAGACCAGACATGATCCCGGTACTCCGGCCGCAGCCGGACACAGGATCCGTCATTCAGCCACAACCGGCCCTTCTTGGGTTGCTTGATTGGCACTTTCAGCTTCGTCGGGAAAACAGTCCCCCGGACTGTTTTCTGATCCTCCTCAGTCTCGTCGCCACAAGCGCTCGACACGCTTGTCGTTCACCTGCCACCCGGCATCCCGCAACA
>NZ_JBHMDZ010000021.1:0-857 GCF_042430175.1 Paracoccus cavernae
CTAGGTCGTGTTGACAAAAGGGATTCCCCTCGGGCGTAGGGTATGATTCAAGCTGGCATCTGCGATGGAGACCAGCTTGGCACGAGACCTTATGTCGGACGAGGAATGGGCGTTCTTTGAGCGCTTCATCCTCGCCGTCCGCGCCCCGAACGGACGCAAAGCAACCAACCACCGCCTCGTCCTTGATGGGATTTTCTGGATTGCCCGAACCGGGGCGCCATGGCGGGACCTACCTGGCGAGTTCGGCAAATGGTCAAGCGTTTACCGACAGTTCCGGCGCTGGACACTGGCGGGCCTCTGGGAGGACATCATGGATGCTCTGAACCAGAGCGGAGCCGTGCCAAGCGCCCTGCAAATGATCGACAGCACCGTGATCCGCGCCCACCATCAGGCAGCGGGCGCTAAAGGGGGACTCCACGACAGGGTTTCGGCCGTTCTCGAGGTGGCTTTACGACCAAGATCCACCTTCTCGTCAACGCACACGGGCTTCCCATGAGGACAGAGATCACACCTGGCCAGACGTCGGACTATCTCGGCTTCGATCTGGTGATGGCGGATAATCTGCCCAGCCCGAGCGTGCTGCTCGCGGATCGCGGCTACGATGCAGACAAGATCAGAGAAGGCATGGAGGCGCGCAACGTCCTGCCCGTGATACCGATGCGCAAGTCCCGCAAGAAGCGGATTGGTGTCGATCGCTCGCTGTATCGCCTGCGGAATCTGATCGAACGTTGCTTCAACAAGCTCAAGAACGCCAGGCGTGTCGCGACCCGCTACGACAAGACGGCGGAAAGCTTCCTCGGCTTCATTGACATCACGTCGATCCGTCTCTGGATCCGCCATTTGTCAACATGACCTAG
>NZ_JBHMDZ010000022.1:0-945 GCF_042430175.1 Paracoccus cavernae
CGTCCATCCCCGGCAGCGCGGGGATGTCGAAACCGACTTCGTAACCGGCAAGGTCAGCTTTGATGTTCATGGGGTTGGCTCCTTAGTTCCAGGGCAGCTTGTCGAGATCGACATTGCCGCCGGTAATGATCAGACCGACGCGTTTGCCGGCAAAAAGGTCGCGGTTCTTGATGATCGTGGCCAGAGGCACGGCGCTCGAAGGCTCCATCACGATCTTCATGCGCTTCCAGATCAGCTTCATCGCATCGACGATTTCTTCCTCGGTCGCGGTGAGGATATCGGTGACGTGATTGCGCACGAAATGCCAGGTCAGCTCCTTGAGCGGGACCTTGAGCCCGTCCGCAACCGTCACCGGCGCGTCGTCGGCGATGATGCGGCCGGCGCGGAAGCTGCGCGCGGCGTCATCGGCATTGAGCGGCTCGGCCGCGTAGATCTTGACGTTCGGCGCGAGGTTCGAGAGCGTCAGGCACGTCCCCGAGACCATGCCGCCGCCGCCGATCGGGGCCACGACCGCATCGAGACCCTCGACCTGCTCGATCAGCTCGGCCGAACAGGTCGCCTGACCCGCAATCACGCGCCAGTCGTTATAGGGATGGACGAATTCCGCGCCGGTCGAGGCCACGACTTCGGCGAAAACCGCCTCGCGCGAGCTGGTCGAGGGCTCGGATTCCACGATCCGCGCGCCATAGCCGCGAACCGCATCCTTTTTCGCCTGGGGCGCGGTCGAGGGCATCACAACCGTGCAGGGGATGCCGCGACGGCTGGCCGCATAGCTCAGGCAGGTGCCGTGGTTGCCGCTCGAATGCGTGGCAACCCCGCGCGCCGCCTGCTCGTCGCTGAGCGAAAACACCGCATTGGAGGCGCCGCGGGCCTTGAAGGCCCCGGCTTTCTGCAGGTTCTCGCATTTGAAGAACAGCTCAGCCCCCGTCAGCTCGTTGAGCATCC
>NZ_JBHMDZ010000023.1:0-948 GCF_042430175.1 Paracoccus cavernae
ACCTCGTCGGTGAAGACACGGGCGCGGGCGACCAGAGCAGGATCAAGCTCTTGTTTTCCCTTGGTATCCGTGCCCATCGCCGCGATATGGGTCGCGCCTTTGACATGGCCGTCCATCAGCATCGGGGCGAAGGACGAGGTGATCGAGACGATCACGTCGGCATCCGCACCAAGCTGGTCCAGCTCGACCGCCTCGAAGGGCAGGCCCAGCTCGGCCGCGGTATCGGCCAGACGCGAGAGCATCTCGGGATGGGGGTTCCAGCCGACGACTTTCTCGAACTGGTGGACCGCCGCCGCCGCGCGCATCTGGAAGGCCGATTGATGGCCCGCGCCGATCATGCCCAGCACTTTCGCGCCTTTGGGGGCGAGATATTTGATCGACACCGCCGAAGCCGCCGCCGTGCGCAAAGCCGTCAGCAGATTGCCCCCGATCGAAGCCTTCACCCGACCCGTATCGGGATCGAACAGGAAGACCGTCGACTGGTGGTTGATCAGATTGTGCTTTTGGTTGTGCGGCCAGTAACCGCCCGCCTTCAGCCCGAGCACCAGACCCGCGCCGTCGAAACCGCCCTTGAAGCCGTAAAGCGCATCTTCATAGCCGATCGCTTCGCGCACCACGGGGAAGTTGTAGGCCTTGCGCGAAGCCATCGAGGCGAACATCGCCTCGATCGCCTCGAACGCCGCCGCCGGGGTCATCAGACCCGCGATTTCCTTTTCGGCGACGACATACATCAGTAGGCCCGCCCGCGTGCCGAGACCGGCCAGACGGTTTCGACCTTGCCGTTCCGCACGCCGACATACCAGTCGTGCACGTTGCAGGTCGGGTCGCAATGGCCCGGAACCAGCTTGAGCTTTTCGTTCACTTTCAAAACACCGTTCGGGTCGTCGACCACGCCATGCTCGTCCGAGCATTTGATGTATTTCACATCGTCGCGGCCGTAGATGAAGG
>NZ_JBHMDZ010000024.1:0-1024 GCF_042430175.1 Paracoccus cavernae
GACAAGACGGCGGAAAGCTTCCTCGGCTTCATTGACATCACGTCGATCCGTCTCTGGATCCGCCATTTGTCAACATGACCTAGTGAAATTCATCCAGGGCGCGGTCTGACCCGATCGTCGCTTTCTGGCGGAACGATGGCGGTGCTTTCCTGAGGGAAAGTGCCGCCTTTTCTTTTGGGTTGGAAGAGCTTTGCGGATGGAACCTCGGCCGGTGATGCCGTATTGTCTGGGCGAACCCGAAAGAAGATGGAGACAGCCATGGCAGTGAACCTGAAAGGCCTGACCGACAATGCCCGCAAGACCGCGATTGCCGAGCTGAACGCGCGGCTTGCCGACGCGGTGGCGCTTTCGGCGGCGATCAAGCAAGCGCATTGGAACGTGAAGGGCCGGAATTTCATCGCCGTCCATGAGCTTTTCGACACGACCTTCGCCAACCTGCAGGTGCATGTCGACGAAATGGCCGAGCGCGTGCAGCAGCTTGACGGCGTCGCCGTGGGCACGGTCGAGAAGGTCGCCAAGGCCAGCACGATCAAGGAATATCCGACCGACCTGACCAAGGCCGAGGATCATATCAAGGCCATTTGCGAGCGGATGCGCGACTATGGCGCGAAGGTCCGGGCGGCGATCGACACGACCGACGAGGCGGGCGACGCGGATACGGCCGACCTGCTCACCGGGGCTTCGCGGACGGCGGACAAGGATCTGTGGTTCCTCGAAAGCCATCTGGAATAAATCCGGGCGGGCAATGAAAAAACCGGGGCAATGCCCCGGTTTTCGTTTGTCTGGCGGGCTGGATTACTTGGGCATGGGCGCGGTGATGCCCTCGACATAGAAGTTCATGCCCGAGAGTTCCTCGTCCGTGGCCTTCTGCCCTTCGGCCAGCCAGTCGCTGCCGTCTCTGACAGAACCGGACTATGAAGTCTTTGTGTTCAGGGAAATATCTAGGTCGTGTTGACAAAAGGGATTCCCCTCGGGCGTAGGGTATGATTCAAGCTGGCATCTGCGATGGAGACCAGCTTGGCAC
>NZ_JBHMDZ010000025.1:0-1199 GCF_042430175.1 Paracoccus cavernae
AGCAGGGTCAGATCCGCCTCGGCCACCGATTTGTCGAAGGCGAGCATATCGTCAAGCGTTTGCCCGACGAAGCTGCGCAGCGGGTTTGAATGGCGGAGCGATTTGTGGCGCTCGTTCAGGATGAAGCCGACATCGTCGTAACGGACGAGTTTGCCCTGATCATCCTGCTTGTTGACGAATTCATCGCGATTCGTGCCGCAGTAGAACGAGACCTGAAGCAAATCGCAGCCGCCGACGAGGCAAAGCCTGCGATCAACCGCATTCGACAGATCGGCGTCGAAATCGGGAACTTCGGTGATCCAATCGACCGTTTCGGGCGTGTTCAACTGGCTTGCGACAGGGCCGACAACCTTGAATTCGGGACGGTTGAGGTAGTCCCAGACCCATTGCTCGACGCCCATATTGAGCGTGCGGCAGGAGAAGGCGAAGTGATGCACCGTCGTGCCCGAAAACTTCGTGCGCACGCAGAAAAAGCCGACCACGCCATAATCGCCGTAGCGGTCCTGCACATGAATGAGACCGGCATGCATGCCCGAGACCGCGAGCAGCTGGTCAAGCGCCTTGCGCTCGGCCTCGGTATTCGCGCGCTCTTTGGTGAAGTTCAGCTGGTTGGTGCGGTTCAGAATCTCCAGCACGCGGTCCATGTGGTTCTCGACATCCGTGATGATCTTGATCTTGATTCCGGATTGCCGAAGGAAGTCGGTGTTCGAGAGGCCGGAGTTCTCGCGCTCGTGCCGCTTCTGCTCCATCACCTTGTATTGCTGCAGGCGCGAGTGCTCCTTGTCGGCCTTTCCCTTGAGCTGCGGCAGATCAAGCAGACCGGAGAGAGGCCCCTTCGACGCATCGACCGTCATCAACCTGGGGCTGAAAAAGACCGCCTCCTCGAGGTTGAGATGGTTGTCGTCGAGAAAGAGCACGTTTTCGTCGCGAAGGCCCATTTCGTCAATCATCTGGGCGATTGCCTGACCTTTGGGCGACCAGGCGATATGCGGGAAAACGAACAGCTCCCAGATCCCGAGTTTCTCCAGCGCGGCTTGGGCGGGGGCAAAATCGTTCTTCGAACAGATGGAGCACATGATTCCGCGATCGACCAACTCGCGGATTATGGCGATATTTTCCGCGATCGGCTGGATGCCTTCTTCCGACAGGGTGCCGCCCCAGAAGGTTTCGTCCAGGTCCCAGACCACGAGCTTTACCTG
>NZ_JBHMDZ010000026.1:0-1273 GCF_042430175.1 Paracoccus cavernae
ATGGCAAAGGCAAAGTTTGAACGGAACAAACCGCACGTCAACATCGGCACGATCGGCCACGTTGACCACGGCAAGACGACGCTGACGGCTGCGATCACGCGCTATTTCGGCGATTTCAAAGGCTACGATCAGATCGATAACGCGCCTGAAGAAAAAGCACGCGGCATCACGATCTCGACCACGCACGTCGAATACGAGACCGAGTCGCGTCACTATGCGCACGTCGACTGCCCCGGCCACGCCGACTATGTTAAGAACATGATCACCGGCGCGGCTCAGATGGACGGCGCGATCCTGGTGGTGAACGCAGCTGACGGCCCGATGCCGCAGACGCGCGAGCACATCCTGCTCGGCCGTCAGGTCGGCATCCCGTTCATGGTCGTCTACATGAACAAAGTCGACCAGGTTGACGATCCGGAACTGCTGGAACTCGTCGAGATGGAAATCCGCGAGCTTCTGTCGTCCTACGACTACCCGGGCGACGATATTCCGATCGTCAAAGGTTCGGCTCTTGCCGCACTCGAAGGCCGCGATCCGGAAATCGGCGAGAACTCGATCAAAGAGCTTCTGGCAGCTGTTGACGCGTACATCCCGACGCCCGAGCGTGCGGTTGACCTGCCGTTCCTGATGCCGATCGAAGACGTGTTCTCGATCTCGGGCCGTGGTACGGTTGTGACCGGCCGCGTCGAGCGTGGCGCTGTCAACGTCGGCGACGAACTGGAAATCGTGGGTATCCGCGACACCAAGAAAACGACCTGCACGGGCGTGGAAATGTTCCGCAAACTGCTGGATCGCGGGGAAGCCGGCGACAACATCGGCGCGCTGCTGCGCGGCGTTGACCGTGACGGTGTCGAGCGTGGTCAGGTTCTGTGCAAACCGGGTTCGGTCAAGCCGCACACCCAGTTCGAAGCCGAAGCCTATATCCTCACCAAAGAGGAAGGTGGCCGTCACACGCCGTTCTTCGCGAACTACCGTCCGCAGTTCTACTTCCGCACCACGGACGTCACCGGTACCGTCAAGCTGCCGGAAGGCACCGAGATGGTCATGCCGGGCGACAACCTGAAGTTCGAAGTCGAACTGATCGCACCGATCGCCATGGAAGAGAAACTGCGTTTCGCTATCCGTGAAGGCGGCCGTACGGTCGGCGCAGGCGTCGTCTCGAAAATCATCAAGTGATTGGCGGGGCGGCAACGCCCCTACCGGTCCGGTGATACGAAAGAAGGTCCGTCCCGAAAGGGGCGGGCCTTTTTCATTGGCGGCGCTATCATCAGGC
>NZ_JBHMDZ010000027.1:0-2271 GCF_042430175.1 Paracoccus cavernae
CGCGTCCCCGAGAATGAAGGAAAGCTATGGCCCATGCGCTTGATCCCCATGCGGAGTCCGCCTCGTCCGGCGGGCCGCTCCGCACCTCCGACGGGCAGCCGCTGACGCGGGCTTTGGCGCGGGCCTCGCGTCGGGCGCGGCGGCGGGCGTTTTTGCTGGTGCTGCCGCTTTTGCTGTTCATCTTGCTGACTTTCGTCGTGCCGATCGGGCAGATGCTGCAACGCTCGGTCCATAATGACGGCTTTTCGGCGAATATGCCGGCGCTGACCCAATGGTTCAACGACCACCCCCGCGGCAGCGCCATCGACGAGAGCGCCTATGCCGCGCTGGCCGCCGATCTCGCGACCTCGGCCGAGGCGCGCACCATCGGCACCGTCGGCACCCGCATCAACTATGACCTGCCGGGCTCGCGTTCGCTTTTCACCTCGGCCGGCCGCAAGGCGCGCGCGGGGCTTGAGCCGCCCTTCCGCGAGGCGGTGCTCGCGCTTGATCCCAAATGGGAGGACCCCAAGCTGTGGTCCGCGATGCGCGAGGCCTCCGACCCGCTGACCGCCAATTTTTATCTCGCGGCCATCGACCGCACCCGCAACGATCAGGGCGAGATCGTCGCCGCCCCGCCCGAGCAGCAGGTCTATGTCATGCTGTTCAAACGCACGATGATCCTTTCGGCGGTGATCACCTTCACCACCTTCGTGCTGGGTTTCCCCATCGCCTATCTGCTGGCGACCCTGCCGCTGCGCAAGTCCAACCTCTTGATGATCCTTGTGCTTTTGCCGTTCTGGACCTCGCTTCTGGTGCGTACCACCGCCTGGATGGTGCTGCTGCAGCAGCAAGGCGTGGTCAATGATTTCCTCGTCTGGCTGGGCGTGATCGGCAACGAGCAGCGCCTCCAGATGATCTACAACCAGATGGGCACGATCATCGCGATGACCCATATCCTGCTGCCCTTCATGATCCTGCCGCTTTACTCGGTGATGCGCACGATCAACCCGAGCTATGTGCGCGCCGCGCGCTCGCTGGGGGCGACGAGCTGGACGGCCTTCCGGCGCGTCTATTTCCCGCAGACCCTGCCGGGGCTGGGGGCGGGGGCGCTTTTGGTCTTCATTCTGGCGATCGGTTACTACATCACGCCCGCGCTGGTCGGGGGCTCGTCGGGCCAGCTGATCTCGAACATGATCGCGATGCATATGATGCAGACGCTCAACTGGTCGATGGCGGCGGCGCTGGCGGCGCTTTTGCTGGGAGGCGTGCTGATCCTTTACTGGGTCTATGACCGCCTCGTCGGCATCGACAATCTGAAACTGGGCTGAGGGGGCTGACCATGGCACTTCCGACTTACGCATCCCCCCTCGAGAAGGTCTGGCATTACGCCTATCTCGTGCTCTGCGGGCTGATCTTCTTCTTCCTGATCGCGCCGATCGTGGTGGTGATCCCGCTGTCCTTCAACGCCGAGCCCTATTTCACCTTCACCGACAAGATGCTGTCCCTCGACCCCGAGGGCTATTCGATGCGCTGGTACGACACGCTTTTGACCTTCGGCATGACCAATCCGGACGCGCCGCGCGGCTGGAGCTGGTGGGTCGATGCCTGGCAGAATGCGAAATGGGTGAATGCGGCGAAAAGCTCGATCATCATCGGGGTGTTCTCGACGATCGTGGCGACGGTGCTGGGGACTTTGGCCGCGCTCGGCCTGTCGCGCCCCGAGATGCCCTTTCGCCGCATCATCATGGCGGTGCTGATTTCGCCGATGATCGTGCCGATCATCATTACCGCGACGGGGATGTTCTTTTTCTACTCGAACCCCTGCGCGCCTTTGGGCTGGATCGGGCTGGAGCCCTCCTGCGGCAAGCTGGCGGGGACCTATCTGGGCGTGATTTTGGCCCATGCGACTTTGGGGATCCCCTTCGTCATCATCACGGTGACGGCGACGCTGATCGGCTTCGATCAATCGCTCAACCGCGCGGCGGCAAGTCTTGGCGCGAACCCGAGGGTGACCTTCTTCCGCGTGACCATGCCGCTGATCCTGCCGGGCGTGATCTCGGGGGCGCTCTTTGCTTTCGTGACCTCGTTTGACGAGGTCGTCGCGGTCCTCTTTATCGCGGGCCCCGACCAGCAGACCATCCCGCGCCAGATGTGGACCGGCATCCGCGAGCAGATCTCGCCCGCAATCCTCGCCGTGGCCACATTGCTCGTGATCTTCTCCATCGCGCTCCTCACAACCGTCGAGCTCCTGCGAAGAAGAACCGAAAGGCTGAGGGGCGTCACCCCGCG
>NZ_JBHMDZ010000028.1:0-3343 GCF_042430175.1 Paracoccus cavernae
ATAACCTGAAGGTCACAGGTTCAAATCCTGTCCCCGCAACCAATACTAATTCTTCAATAATATCAACGGCCTCGATGCTCATGCCCGAGGCCGCATGTGCATGTCCGCCGTTTGAGCCTCCCTGCATGGGCTGACCGTTGGCCAGGCGCAACAGCCCCGCCAAGGCGCCATGCAGGTCGATTGCCAGATCCTTGCCATCGGGCTTGGGCGTCAGCACGATCTTCTCGATAAGGCCGCGGATCGCCTCCTTGGCCTCTTCCTGGCCCTCGGCATCGGAGAGGCCGCAGATCAACTGGCCGACGCGGGTCCGATAGGTCTTCGCCATCGACGGATGAAACCGCACCGGATCCGGGGAAGCGGAGGAGAGCAGCTGACGTTCCAGCTCCTGGCGGCGGCCATCCAGCTCGATCATCCGGTCCCTGACCTGTTCCGCAGGCACCCCGGCGATGATCGCATCGATGAGCTTCTTGTGATCGGCCCTGACCTGGCGCATGTCTCGCTCCAGCACGCTGCGTCCGACAGTGGCCTGAGCCTGCAGCCGGTTGCGTTCGGCCGCATATTCCTCGCAAAAGATTTGCACGACCTCCGGATCCATCAGGCGCTGTTCGAGCGCATTCAGAACCACACTGTCCAGGTCTTCGCGCCGGATCACCGCCATATTGGTGCAGACCGCCGGGCCTTTCTTGCGCGCGGCCGAACAGCCAAAGGATTCCTTGCTGACCTTGGAAAAGCCGGCATCACAGCAGCCGCAGCGCATCAGCCCGGAGAACAGGAACCGCGGTCGGCGCCGGTCCCAGACCGGGATGTCGGTGTGTTTTGACTTCAGGGCGCCTTGACGTCGGCGGGCCGCTTGCCAGAGTGCGTCGTCGAGAATGCGCAGCTCCGGTACGTCGGTGATCACCCAGTCCGTTTCCGGGTTGAGCCGCGAGATACGCTTGCCGGTGCCCGGGTCCTTGACATATTTGAGCCGGTTCCAGATCTGACGGCCGATATAAAGTTCGTTGTTCAGGATGCCGGTGCCGCGCTCACTATTGCCGTGAATCGTGGAGGTGCCCCAATGACCGCCCTGCGGCCCGGCAACGGACTCCAGGTTCAACTGTTCCGCGATCATCTTCGGCGAAATCCCTTTGGCGTAATCCTCAAAGATCCGTCGCACGACTTTGGCCTGGGCCGGGTCGATCGCACGATCGCCACGGATCGGTTCGCCATTCTCGGCATGGCGGATGATGGCCATGTAGCCATAGGTCAGGCCGCCGGCGGATTTACCCGCCAGTGCTCGGCCCTTGAGACCACGATGGGTCTTCTTGCCGAGTTCCTTAAGAAAGAGCGCATTCATCGTTCCGGCCAGACCGATATGCATCTCGGAGACCTGACCTTCGCTGATCGTTTCGATCAGCTGACCATTGAACTGGAGCCTTTGGAAAATCGTCGCAATATCGGCCTGATTGCGGCTGAGCCGGTCCATCGCTTCGGCAATCACAACGTCGAATTGACCGCTCTGAGAATCGCGCAGCAGCTTTTGCAGGCCCGAGCGCATCATACTGGCGCCGGAAATCGCGCGGTCGGAGTAGACCTCGACCACTTCCACGCCCTGCCTTGCGGCATAGTCCCGACAAGACCGGATCTGATCCTCAATCGAGGCGTCGCGCTGTAGGTCCGAAGAAAACCGCGCATAGATAGCGGCGCGCAGGGCTTGGGTCATGGCGTGGGCTCCTCGTGGCGTTGGTCAGTTCGGGCGGCCCTCCTGTCCATGATCCGCGCGAGCGGCCTGGCGCGCAAGGGCGCGGATGAAGTCGAGGTAAGCTGCGCGATCATCTGGATCGGCACCAGAGGCCGGCATGGGACGAGCCGGGGCTGTTGCCCCTGTCCGTCCCGTGCGCTGTGCGCCCTGTTGCCGAATCTGTGCCAAAAGCAAGCCTTCCTCGTGCCGCGAAGAGACGGGCTCTCGCGGGTCATGTTCATCAATCCGGGATTCTGGGTCCGGGTCATGAGGATATAATAGAGCATCGATACTCCCCCAGAAGGCTTTGCGAACCGTCAGGCTTCGCAATTATGTGGATAACCAGGTTAACGAGATGAAATATAAAGAGAAAATAACATCGATAAATCAAAAAAGCAGACGGATTAAATATATCTAGTCATGAATCTTTGAAGAGGGAGGTTTGAAAAACTATCAACGCTGGTATCAAAGCTTATAAAAGAAAAGACGGATATAAAATATCCAGGGATTAAAATGTAAGATGAATGTGAAAGAGTGAAAGAAGTAAGGGAAGGAGATGTTTCCATAATGGCCGTCGATGGATGGATATGATCAACCTCCCCGAGGTCAGGTTGGCAGGCGGCCGACGGTCGCCATGTGGCGCGTGTTTCATTTTATGCCATGATCGGCCGCGAGCTTGTGCATGAGGGCGCGATAAGCTTTGAACACCCGATCAAGTGCCACGGGATTGTCGAACGGTGCGAAACCGGGCAAATGGAACTCGACCAAGCCTGCTCCGAGATCGGCTTGGCCCATCCGACGCGCAAGTTCCGCCTCGAGTTCGGTGTATGGCCGGCCCAACTTGTACCACCGGCTCACGCTGCGGGGGCCAGCCTGCGTC
Source organism: Paracoccus cavernae (assembly GCF_042430175.1). Classification (NCBI taxonomy): domain Bacteria; kingdom Pseudomonadati; phylum Pseudomonadota; class Alphaproteobacteria; order Rhodobacterales; family Paracoccaceae; genus Paracoccus; species Paracoccus cavernae. The sequence goes on from NZ_JBHMDZ010000028.1 coordinate 2,601, forward strand.
GCGGTCGAGCGCGATAAGGCGCGAGATGGTGATCATGTTGGTGCCGAGCTGTGGATGGCCTGTCACTTCGCCCCAGAGGACGGTGATTGGGGTGGGGTGCGATGCGATCATGATGCGCCAGAAGTCGAGGATCGGCGCGGTGGCGAGTTCGTCATCCGTTGGCCCGCGTTTTGCGGCGCGAATTGAGTCAAGGATGCGCTGGACTTGTTAAAGCGGTGCGGGAGTCATGGGCTGCAGGTGGTCGGATCATGGTGCGGTTCGGGGCCCGGACGGTTGCGACGGTGCCGCATAGGGCGGTTGCCGTGGTGGCTGCTCGGGTTCCCGAAACCGGTCCGTTGCAGATCTGCGCTGGAGAGATGCCGTTGCTGCTGCAACGCTCGGGCGATCGCGATCAATTGCTCCTGATGCTGGCGCAGGATGACCGCGGCTCTGTCTTCACCTTTCCGTAGCCGTTTCCGGATCATGTCCTGAGTGGCGGCGTCGAGCTTGTCGAACTCATCCACGCCGGACCAGATCGGCCCTTGCGCGCCAAGGCCGAACTGCGTCTCGATCATGGTGGCGATGCGGGTCGCGATGGCCAGGTCGGATTCCTCGCCGCCGCCCGCGCCGGCCGACACATCGCCGAGGATGACTTGTTCCGCAGTGCGTCCTGCCAGCGTGTTGTTGATTTCCGTCGAGACGTGACCCGGTAGACGGGATAATTTTCATTGAGAATTGACCCATGTGACCCTTCTCCCAACGCA
>NZ_JBHMDZ010000029.1:0-4991 GCF_042430175.1 Paracoccus cavernae
AAAAAAAACATTGTTGAAAAACAGCGTGTTACCTCCCCCCTATAGGACACCAGAGTCCGGGGTAGAGGACTCTGGTGTCCTCTTAGGCCATTTATGTCCGGGAATGTGACAGCCAGCCGAGCGGAGGTAGAGGACTCTGGTGTCCTATGCTGAGGCCATTTATGTCCAAAAACTTGACAAGGGCCGCATTCCTGCCAAATCTGTCCAGAATTTGGAAAAATTCGCCGGATAATAGACAGTGGCAAAGCCTCCCCCCATTCCCGCAAAGCGCCCGCTCGGCACTTGGGTTCAAACTGACCGGGAAGCCCACGAGGCGTGGGCGATACTGGCAAAAAAGCCTGCTGCCAGCGCTGTGATGCACATTCTGTGCGCCAACCTCGGTGAGCATAATGCCGTGGTCATCAGCCAGGACACCATCGCCAAGCTGTGCGGCCTTTCCACACGGTCCGTCAGGCGCGCCATCGTCGATCTGGCCGAAGGCCGCTGGATCGAGGTTCGCCAACTTGGCGCGACCAGCCAGACCAATGCCTATGTCGTCAACGACAGGGTGGCATGGCAGGGATCACGGGACGGGCTGCGCTACAGCCTGTTTAGTGCGGCTGTAGTTGTGTCCGAGGAGGAGCAGCCCGACCGCGCTGAACTCGACCAGCAAGCCCCCCTGCGACACCTGCCACGCATCAGTGAGGGGCAGATACCCGGCGGCCCCGGCCTGCCGCCACCTTCGCAGCCGTTTCTAAAAGACATGGAGCCAGACTTGCCCACCATTGACCGGGCAATATCACCCAAATTTGACCAGCAGGAACAGGGGTGAAAAAGGTGGACAAACTTTCCATACGCGAGGCGGTAAAACACTTCGATGTTTCCCGGCCAACCCTGCAAAAAGCCCTTAAATCTGGCAAGATTTCAGGTGTTCAGGATGGACAAGGAACATGGACAATAGACCCCTCAGAGATGGCAAGGATTTACCAGCCAAGGCAAGTTGAGGTGGTAAAGGATGATGGCAAAGAACATGGAAACTTGTCCACCAAGAACACCCCTTTACATGGTCAAGTTGAGGCTCTGAAAGAGCGGCTTGCAGATGCTGAAAAACGGGTGGCGATAGCCGAGGCACTGGCCGAAGAACGTGGGAAGCACATCGAGGATCTGCGCCGGATGCTGCCTGCACCGGAAGCCAGTCAGTCCCGCCGCCGCTGGTGGCCGTTTTAGGGTCAGCTGCGGACGAAGCGCCTAGGATAGAAAAAGGGGGCCTTCCATCAGAACAACAGGGAACTCGACGCCCGCCCCCATTGCAACAGGGATCAGGTCCAGACGATCCAGCCCCATACGCTTATAGAACGGTTCTGCGTTCAAGCTGGATAGTGCCTGAATCCGAACCGCCCCCGCTGCGCAGGCATCGTTGCTCACTCTCTCGAAAATTGCCCTGCCTATGCCGGTTCCAGATCGCTCAGGTTCAACCGCAAAATGTCTTGCATGAACAAGACCATCTATGATGGTCCCGCCCCCCGGTGGGGCAAAAGTCCAGCCCCCACATCCAACAAGAGAACCGGCATCCTCCGCTACATAGAAAGTTCCAGAGGCCACAAGATCAGGATTCGCCCTAGTCATTGCTGGCAGGGCGCGGGCCAGCACATCTTGCGCATAGGCAGACTGCATCAAGATCGAGTAAGAGCGTCCAATCAGGGCAGCGATCTCCTGCATATCCTTGGTGGTGGCTACGCGCACACACATCATTTTTCCTCCAATTTCCGCATCTTATGTCCTGTAATGTCGCCGAGGCTTCAAACCGTCTATAGGCCAGTCCCGGCCCGCTCGTTCCATTGCGGGCTGTAGGGTCGGGGCTGGCCGGATCAGTGAGTAAGCCCGCCGTCCCGGTCGTGGTCACGGGCTTCCCGCTCCCGCAACAGTTCCTGCTGCCGCTCTTGCTCCTTCAGGCGCTCGGCCTCCTGCACCCGCTGGCGTTCCTCGGCCTCCCGGCTTTCCTGCAACCGCGCTGCCGCCTCGGCCAGCGTCCCCCGGTCGATCCCCTGCGCTGCCTCCCGTAGCCGCTCGGCCAGGCTGCGGGCGGATTCCGGTTCCGGGGTTTGTCCAGGTGCGGCCACGGTATCGGACGCGGTGCGGCTCTGGCGGGCTTCCCATGCCTCACGCAACCGCGCGGCCAGGTCCTGCCTCCCCTCCCGGCCATCCCGATCCGCAGCGCCGGCATAGGCCAAACCCTGCGCCGGCGGCCCGAGGCGATCCACCGCCCGCCCGATCCAGTCCCGCACCTGACCGGCCAGAACCTCCGCCACCCGCGCAACCTCGACCGCCTGCGCTTTGACCTCGCGCCAGACCCGGACGGCCGCGACCTCGATGCCGCGTTCCTTCATCTGCCACGCCCCGGCCGATAGCTGCGGCAGAGGATCCCGGTCCAGCTCCACCGCCCGCACCGTCTGACGCAGCGCCTCGGCCTCGTCGCCGCGATCATGCGCCGCGGTGGCCCGCTCCTGCGCCTCGATCCGCTGCGCCTCTAGCGTCCGGTGGTCGATCCGCTCGTCATGGCCGCATCGCTCAAGGGCGCGGTTGCTGTCCCGCGCCCACGCCTCACGCCATCCTTCCAGCACCTCGACCGCGTTCCAGTCCCGGTTCTTCGCCCCGAACCCCTCGGGGCCGATCTCACGGGTGGTCAGCAGGATATGGGCATGGTGGTTGCGATCATCGCCTTCGCGCCCCGGCGCATGAAGAGCGATGTCAGCCACCATGCCACGGGCCACGAACTCGCGCTGGCAGAACTCGCGCACCAGCTCGACGCGCTGCCCGTGGTCCAGCTCGGCGGGCAGGGCCACCCGGATTTCGCGGGCGACCTGCGAATTCTTCCGGGTCTCTGCCGCCTCGACCGCGTTCCACAACGCCGACCGATCCTGCACCCATGCGGGCGCATTGGCCGGGGCGAGGGTTTCGACGTGATCGACGCCACCGCGCGCACGGTAATCGAAGGTCAGCCCGGTGCGGTGATCCTCGATCCGTTCGCCCACGCGGTAGGCCGCTGCCGCCGTGGCGCTGCGCCCAGCGGAGCGAGAAATCATCGTAGCCCGAAGGTGGTAGATCGCCATTTCCGCGCGCTCTTGCTTGGGGTTCAAAGGGGAATGCAGTTGCCCCTTTGCCCACACAAACGCGCAGCGTTTGTATAAGTGGGCACTTCGTGTTTGACACGCTATCCACTACGCGGCACAAATTCAACGGTTGTAACGAGGAAGGGCGGAAGAATGGCGCGCACCATCGACCAGCAGATTGCAGATGCGCAAGCGAAGCTGGCGCGGCTAAAAACCCGTCAGAAAGCCAGCGACACCCGCCGAAAGATCATCGTCGGCGCCATCGTCACCACCGAGGCACTGAAAGACCCCAAGATTTCCAAATGGCTGGCATCCACCCTACGCAAGAACGCAACCCGGGACGTGGACCAGAAGGAAATCGCCGGACTGCTGGCCGACCTCGATGCCAGGGCGCAAAGCGCCGGGGCGGGTGAGGCATGAGCGGCAACACCGATCCGTTTCTGGTTCTGGTCGATGATATTGGCGCACTGCGCCGCCAGATCGAGAACCTGCAACGCACCAGCCTCGACAGGGACGAGGCCGAACACCTCAACGCGACCATCGCCCAGAGCCTCGACAACATGGCGCAAACCGGAAAGCGGCTGGAACAGCGCCTTGAAGGCCAGCTGCAGCTCGCCACCGCCAAGACCAACCTCGCCGCCATAGAAGCCGCACAGGACGCCGCCAGAGCGGCTATCCGGGAATCCCATGCCGAGATCCTCCAAACGGCCAAGAGCCTCTCACAGGCCGCAGGAGAGGCCCGCAGAGAGGCATGGCGCTGGTTCGGCGGGTTCTGGGTCTGGCTGGCCTCGATCGGGGCCGCAGGGGCGCTTATCGGCGCGCTGGCCGTGTTCTGGCTCCAAGGCCGTGCCGATGCCAAAGCCTTCGGACAGTATCCAAGCATCTACTGCCGAACGGCAGGCGGCGAATTCGCCGATCAGCGGGACGGAAGCCGATACTGCATCTTCATGGTTTCGCCACCGACACAGCCAGCCGGGGAATGACAGCTCACGCGCCGGGCTGGATCGAGACTTTCAGCCCGAGCGCCTTGGCGACCTTCATCACCGTGGACAGCGTAGGGTTGCCATCCCCGGACAGCGCCTTGTTCAGCCCCACCCGGCTCATGCCAACCTCACGGGCCAGCGCGGTCATGTTCCGGGCGCGGGCAACCACCCCAAGGGCGCGGGCAACATAGGCGGGATCGTCGCCGCCATCTTCCATGACCGCTTCGAGATAGGCCGCAATGTCTTCCTCGGTCTTGAGGTAGTCGGCGGAATCATAGCGGGCGAATTTTTCTTCCGGCATCGCTTAGCCCTTCCACTCTGCGGCCAGCACCTTGGCCTGTTTGATGTCTTTGCTCTGCGTGGACTTGTCGCCGCCACAAAGCAGGATCACGAGAACCGGCCCGCGCTGGATGAAATACACCCGGTAGCCCGGCCCGTAGTTGATCCGCAGCTCCGAAACACCCTCTCCGACCGGCTCCACATCGCCGGGGTTCCCCGCCGCAAGGCGGTCCAGTCTGGCAGCGATGCGCGCAACCGCCCTGCGATCCCGCAAACCGGAAAGCCAGGTATCGAAGGTTCCGCTTCGGATTAACTCGATCATTCGACAACTATAGTTATCATGCGGGTGTCTGACAACCAGAGTTATCACTTCCTTGTTTTAAGCAAATCCGAGGCCAGCCACGGGCGTTGCCGGTGCATCATCCCTCCCCCGCACCCCCACCCGTCATGCGCGCACATGCGCGGAATCGTCCACTCAGCCCACAAGGGGCCTCGCGTCCGATGGCAAGCAAAAACTACACAGCCCGTCCGTAGGCGGGGGGTCGCCAGCCCCTTGGAAAGGCGCTCCCCCCCGGCGCGCAAGCGCGCCCGGACTGTGCATTTTTTGCCTGCCTTAAGATCATAAGAAGGGCAAAAAAAA
>NZ_JBHMDZ010000030.1:2500-5603 GCF_042430175.1 Paracoccus cavernae
GATTTCCGAATGGGGCAACCCACCTGATACTCAGTTATTGTTATCTTCGGATATCAATAACCGGGTTAACCAGGTACTTTTAACCTGAATACATAGGGTTATTAGAGCAAACCCGGGGAACTGAAACATCTAAGTACCCGGAGGAAAGGAAATCAACAGATACTCCCCTAGTAGCGGCGAGCGAACGGGGACCAGCCGAGCTGTGAGAATGACTAGAATGGCATGGAATGGCCAACCAAAGAGGGTGACAGTCCCGTATAGGAAGTTTGATCGGACGCATTAAGTAGGGCGGGACACGTGAAATCCTGTCTGAAGATCGGGGGACCACCCTCGAAGGCTAAGTACTCCTTACTGACCGATAGCGAACCAGTACCGTGAGGGAAAGGTGAAAAGCACCCCGACGAGGGGAGTGAAACAGTTTCTGAAACCGGACGCCTACAAGCAGTCGGAGGAGCCTTTATTGAGCTCTGACGGCGTACCTTTTGTATAATGGGTCAACGACTTGGTCTATCTAGCAAGCTTAAGCCGGTAGGTGTAGGCGCAGCGAAAGCGAGTCTTAAATGGGCGACTAAGTTAGATGGATCAGACCCGAAACCGAGTGATCTAGGCATGAGCAGAATGAAGGTTAGGTAACACTAACTGGAGGTTCGAACCCACACCTGTTGAAAAAGGTCGGGATGACTTGTGCCTAGGGGTGAAAGGCCAATCAAACTCGGAGATAGCTGGTTCTCCGCGAAAGCTATTTAGGTAGCGCCTCGGACGTATCCTCTTGGGGGTAGAGCACTGCATGGATGATGGGGGCCCACAGCCTTACTGAGTCTAAGCAAACTCCGAATACCAAGAAGGACTATCCGGGAGACACACGGCGGGTGCTAACGTCCGTCGTGGAGAGGGAAACAACCCTGACCAACAGCTAAGGCCCCCAATTCGTGGCTAAGTGGGAAAGCATGTGAGACTTCCAAAACAACCAGGAGGTTGGCTTAGAAGCAGCCATCCTTTAAAGATAGCGTAACAGCTCACTGGTCTAATTAAGAGGTCTTGCGGCGAAGATGTAACGGGGCTCAAGCCACGAGCCGAAGCTTTGGATGCACGTAAGTGCGTGGTAGCGGAGCGTTCTGTGATATAGAACGCTGCCTCCTTAGTATCCTCGGATACATTGGAGGCAATGTTCTGACTGTGAAGCCGGGCTGTAAGGCATCCGGTGGAGTGATCAGAAGTGAGAATGTTGACATGAGTAGCGACAAACAGGGTGAGAGACCCTGTCGCCGAAAGTCCAAGGGTTCCTGCTTAAAGCTAATCTGAGCAGGGTAAGCCGGCCCCTAAGGCGAGGCCGAAAGGCGTAGTCGATGGGAACCAGGTTAATATTCCTGGGCCAGGAGATGGTGACGGATCCCGAAGGTAGTTCATCCTTATCGGATTGAATGGGCTGCTTAGGGGTTCCTGGAAATAGCCCTCCACAAGACCGTACCCTAAACCGACACAGGTGGACTGGTAGAGAATACCAAGGCGCTTGAGAGAACCACATTTAAGGAACTCGGCAAAATACCTCCGTAAGTTCGCGAGAAGGAGGCCCCGTTGGCAGGCAACTGTTGGCGGGGGGCACAAATCAGGGGGTGGCGACTGTTTACTAAAAACACAGGGCTCTGCGAAGTCGTAAGACGACGTATAGGGTCTGACGCCTGCCCGGTGCCGGAAGGTTAAAAGGAGGAGTGCAAGCTCTGAATTGAAGCCCCGGTAAACGGCGGCCGTAACTATAACGGTCCTAAGGTAGCGAAATTCCTTGTCGGGTAAGTTCCGACCTGCACGAATGGCGTAACGACTTCCCCGCTGTCTCAAATGTGGACTCAGCGAAATTGAATTGTCTGTGAAGATGCAGACTTCCCGCGGTTAGACGGAAAGACCCCATGCACCTTTACTATAGCTTCGCACTGGCATCAGGATTGTGATGTGCAGGATAGGTGGTAGGCTTTGAAGCAGGGACGCCAGTTCCTGTGGAGCCATCCTTGAGATACCACCCTTCGCACTCTTGATGTCTAACCGCGGTCCGTTATCCGGATCCGGGACCCTGCGTGGTGGGTAGTTTGACTGGGGCGGTCGCCTCCCAAAGAGTAACGGAGGCGCGCGAAGGTTGGCTCAGACCGGTCGGAAATCGGTCGTTGAGTGCAATGGCAGAAGCCAGCCTGACTGCAAGACTGACAAGTCGAGCAGAGACGAAAGTCGGCCATAGTGATCCGGTGGTCCCGAGTGGAAGGGCCATCGCTCAACGGATAAAAGGTACGCTGGGGATAACAGGCTGATGATGCCCAAGAGTCCATATCGACGGCATCGTTTGGCACCTCGATGTCGGCTCATCTCATCCTGGGGCTGGAGCAGGTCCCAAGGGTACGGCTGTTCGCCGTTTAAAGAGGTACGTGAGCTGGGTTTAGAACGTCGTGAGACAGTTCGGTCCCTATCTGCCGTGGGTGTAGGATACTTGAGAGGAGTTGCCCCTAGTACGAGAGGACCGGGGTGAACGTTCCACTGGTGGACCAGTTGTCGTGCCAACGGCAGTGCTGGGTAGCTATGAACGGACAGGATAAACGCTGAAGGCATCTAAGCGTGAAGCCCCCCTCAAAACAAGGTATCCCTTGAGAGCCGTGGAAGACCACCACGTCGATAGGCCGGAGATGTAAGCACAGCAATGTGTTCAGTTGACCGGTACTAATGGCTCGATTGGCTTGATTTGATCCGGAAGAAGGCAGACCAGTACGTGAAAAACATTCGCGGAAAACCCTTCCTCCAATGCATCCTTGGACATCGTATCCCGCTCGCGGGAAACGCCGATTGCTTCTTTCCTGGTCTGGTGGCTTTAGCACGAGCAAAACACCCGATCCCATCCCGAACTCGGCCGTTAAGTGCCGTTGCGCCAATGGTACTGCGTCTCAAGACGTGGGAGAGTAGGTCACCGCCAGACCTGGAAAGAAGCAAATAATTCTCTCAAAACGATAACAATATACCGCGATCAAAACACCGAACGCGCATGGCGCGGGGTAGAGCAGCCCGGTAGCTCGTCAGGCTCATAACCTGAAGGTCACAGGTTCAAATCCTGTCCCCGCAACCAATA
>NZ_JBHMDZ010000031.1:0-6242 GCF_042430175.1 Paracoccus cavernae
ACAAGCTCTCTTGTAGAGCATCCATGATGATCAGCCGCCTGTTCGAGCGGCAACCATTCCGATGAAAGACGTCCCACTTGCTGCGCACCCAGCAGCAGGCGCTCAACGATCGCCTGACCGGCAAGCAGATCCCAGCCCCTGCCATGCCGGCACCGCGCCCAATCAAGGAAGCTGCAATCACGCAAGTCCTGGAACGACCCTGGATTGAGAGACAAACTTTCGCAAAACAGGTCGTCGGAAAGCCCGGTCGTCAACTCCGACAGGAGAGGCCCTGCCTTTTCGAGATCAAGCAGAGCCCAGTCATCCGGCTTATGGCGAGAGAGTTCGGTGCGTTCGGCCCCGAGTCTTTCTCGCAGCGTAGGTGCATCCGTCTTCAAGAGACGCGCCAAACCACACCATCAGGGAGCCACACCGCTTCAGGGACCGGCTGTAGCTGGACCAGTTCCTTGTGCGGAAAAGGGGGACGGGCTTGCTCATGGCACCAGTCTAACCCGCTGACTCAAAACATGAATCCGCCTGCAAGAGGGATAGCGCAACAAAGCCCCTCGACAGTATCAAGGAAGATCAGATTCAAGCTTGGGAACGCGAGCACTTGGTTGCTGTCGGCTATTCTGAACCGCGCTCAATTCGTTCACGGTCATGCGGCATTGCCTCTATGCAGGCGATCCGGAAGTTTTTGCGTCACTCCTGACCGACAGGGCGCGGAAAAGCTTCGATGGGTGGCGCGCGGAACACAAACCCGTCGTGGATGCCGGTTGACATTGTAGTGTGACGATTATGCGCGGGCCGCCGCGACGACCGCGCACCCGCATGTGATATCGCCTCTTATTTAAGGGCGCTTACCTTGGGCTTACAGCCTATTTCAGCCAACGCGGATTTGACTAAATAGCGCGGTTGCACTCTTGGATACTCCCCACCATGCAGGCGCGAAGGGTAAGCCGGACGATCCCGGCGTCACTGAGCGGAGCGTGGCACCGTAAAGGCGGCGACGATCCTCTCATCCGTAAACCCACCACTTGACAAAGTAAGAATTATTCCTTACCAATCTTGATATCAAGTTGGGAGCCGACCATGGCCGCATTGTTGAAAGAAGAAAGCACCATCACCTCAAAAGGCCAGACCACGGTTCCCAAGGCCGTCCGGCAGGCCCTGGGCGTGGACTACGGCGGACGCATCGCCTTCGTCGTCGATGACGCGCGCCGCGTCTATGTCGAAAAGGCGACGGAAGAGGAGAGCGATCCGGTCGTCGATCGCTTCCTGACATTTCTTGCGCACGACATGACGAAGCATCCCGGCACTTCCGTCATCCCGATGCCCGCGACGTTGCGGGATCGTATGGCGGCGCTGGTCGGCGATATCGACGTCGACCTTGATGCCGAGATCGACGGGGCTGTCGCACTCTAGTCATGCTGACGATCAATGGCTGGACCATTCTTGCGCATCCCCTCTTTCTCGATCAGTTAGAAAAGCTGACCCAGACCGTCGAGGCGTTGAAAGCAAAGAAGCCCGAGGATTACCGTAAGAACGCGAACACCAAGCTCCTGGCCGCGCTGAATAAGCTCGTTTTCGAGGCAGTTCCGGCCGACCCGACAGCGACCGCCTATCGGCAAGGCTCGACCCTCGGCGATGATTACAAGCACTGGTTCCGGGCAAAGTTCGGAAACGGACGTTTTCGCCTGTTCTTTCGTTACGACTCGAATGCGAAAGTCATCATCTTCGCTTGGGTGAACGACGAGACGACGCTGCGGACATATGGCGCGAAGACCGATGCCTACACGGTCTTCAAAGGAATGCTGAACGACGGCAATCCGCCCGACGATTGGGCCGCACTGCACAAGGCGGCTTCCGAGGTCGAGGCGGTCGAGCGGCTCGACACCGCCTCACCCGCGAAGCCATAGGCGGCGACATGAGTGGCCATACCAGCGAAATGAAACCGAATGTTCTAGGGTCAGGATTCATAGCCAATAGATGACGACTGCTGCGAGGGCGATTGCGGAGAGGAAGACCTTTGGGCAGCGGTCATATCGGGTTGCGACACGCCTCCAGTCCTTGAGCCTGCCGAACATGATCTCGATGCGGTTACGGCGTTTGTATCGGCGCTTGTCATATTTGATCGGTGCCTTGCGTTGCTTGCGGCCGGGGATTCAGGGGGTTATCCCTTTGTCTTTCAACGCATCTCGGAACCAGTCTGCGTCATAGCCGCGATCGCCGAGCAGCCAGTCGACCTGAGGCAGGCTGCTGAGAAGCGCCCGCGCACCGATGTAGTCGCTGACCTGTCCGGCGGTGATGAACAGGTCAATAGGTCGCCCTTGGCTGTCGCAAATGGCGTGAAGCTTAGTGTTCATGCCGCACTTGGTCCGACCGATCAGGCGACCGCGCCCCCCTTTTTCGCGGCCATGCTGGTCGCGGTGCGGTGTGCCTTCAGATAAGTCGCATCGATCATGACGGTCTTCTCTTCGCCGTGTTCAGCAGCCAGGCCGACCATCATTCGCGCGAAGACGCCCTTTTCGCTCCATCGCTTCCACCGGCTGTGGAGAGTCTTGTGCGGCCCGTAGGCTTCCGGGGCATCTCGCCAGCGCAACCCATTGCGATTGATGAATATAATCCCGCTCAGCACTCGTCGGTCATCAACCCGAGGCTTACGGTGCGATTTCGGGAAGAAAGTCGAAAGCTTCGCCATCTGGGCATCGGTCAGCCAGTAGAGGTCACTCATATTACTGCTCCGTTTTCCGAGCAGCAAATCACGCAGCGAATTGAAAATCAATGCATCCTGTCCCTATCTGTTTGATCTCCCGGCTTGTTGGCACGATCCTTTTTTTTGGAATGGAAGGATGCACTATAGGACAAATTCGTCATGGAAGCGCCACGACCAGGCACGCTGTCTGAGCAGTAGCTCAAGGTCGCCTGGCGCGACATTGTCTTCGTCGAGCGCTTCTGGCGGACGCTAAAAACCGAAGATGTTTATACACGAGCATATGCCAGCGTGTCCGAAGCCCGGAACGGAATTGGCCGTTATCTGAGCTTCTACAACAGTCACCGCCCTCATTCATCACTTGATGGGAAAACGCCTGATCAGGCCTACTTTAACCGGCCGATGTCCGAAGCAATGGCAGCTTGTCCGAGACGAAAAGTCACTTGGAAAACGCCCGGAAACAGTTCAGACCAGCCGAACCACCTCCGTCCCGAGTGCACTGCACTTTCGGCGTCACCAAGCCGCTAAACTGCGCCGCATCTCTGTCAGGCCACTTTCGCCCTTATTGTTGATTTATCGAATCTGGACGTCTTTTAACCTCAGCAGATGAGCGTATCTCTGGTTATTGATTGACGTGGGTGGTCGCTAAATTTTTCTTCCTGACCATTGGACCGGAGGGAGACGGTCTACGCAGGAACGGCCTGCATCTCCTCCGTAGGCTGCAGCGATCCCTGCCGCTCCGAGTTCGTCTGAAAGGACCTTCCGATCTTCAACCATCGGTAAATCATTCGCTGCGCGACCACTTGCCAGTGCCTTTTCAACCGCGCGCTTCGCTTTGAGCATCGTTGCTCCGCGTTATACCAGCGCGAGCGTGGCGGTGATGACATCGGGAGAATTACGGCCCGGCTGCAGGACAATCACCCTGGGATTGCCGTTGGTCACGCGCGTGATTGCCTGAACCCGCCCCTGTCGTGTCAACCGTTCCTTCAAAGACGACTTTGCCATGCCGTGCCCTCCATCACTCGTTCGGCAAACCTGCCAGAGTGTTATGAGAATGCCTGCGCCAAGCAGGGTTGGACGTGAATGAATGTAGGTTGCGCCTTGCCCTGACCGTAGTCGAAATAATTGAGCGCATAGGCGCGATCACAACTCCTTCATACCCGCATCGCCTCGGCATAGCTCTCGATTTGCGCAAGTTTATGGGTCGAAAACCCGATAATATCGTCAACGATCCGCTCGGGGAAATCTTCGGGCAGATCCGCACGAGCGCGCGTCAAGGCGCCCTGCCCCTGCTCGGCGATCTCGTTAAAAACCGCCCTGCGGATATCCTCTGGCACTTTCGCACGAATGGCGGTCTGATCGAAATGCCGCGGCAGGAGTTGATCAATGCGATAGTGCTTCCTGTCACCGGCGGACATCGCCAGCTGCAGCTCTCGGTTTCTCAACTGATTGCGCCGAAAGGCGGGCGCCGCGCTAAGAATGTCGTAAAGCGGCGTCAGACGAAAACCGTCCGGTTCGAGAAAGATCGAGAAGTTCTTGGCGTGACCATCCGTGGCCCCGATCATCCAGAAAACCACTTGCGCCTTCAGAAAGGTCTTCATGTCCCCGAAGCGGTTCTTCGACCCCGAGAGCAGCTCGAGACACCGCAGAATGCCGGGACCGCCCTCACTTTGATATTTGGCGGCCGAGAAAAGGCCCATCGCCTGCAAGAAGTCCTCCTGCGGCAAACGGATAAGCCGCCCGTCAGCGGTTTCCCCGCGGTCGAAGCGGGTTAGGACGAGCGCCTTCTCATCCTCGAACCGCGCGATCTCGGCGTGATTGACCGGCAATCCCAGCTCTCGGGCCAAACGCAGACAGAAGAACTCGTTCTCGACGCTATCGGTCAGGTCGATCTGACCAGCCAGCAGACCCATCGGGCGCTTGAAGATATGGGTCGTCGGCGTCAGGCCACGCGGTCGATACCATTGGGTGCCCTGTTTGAGGTAGGCAGTCTTCTCCTGTGCCCCGGCCAGCGAGACCCGAAATGGTTGCCCCGGCGCAATTCCCAGCGGCTCGCTGTCAAGACGACGCAAGGTTTCGGCAATCTCGCCATCGCTCTGCGCATCGGCCTGGATGGCGAAGGGATCCTGCGGGGCCATCCCTTCGGGAACGAACTGCAGCGCACCGACGCAGTCATGCCCGATTGCCGCCAGAAGATCGAAGGGACGGGCCGAGCGCGCGCCCGCCTTTTCGGCGATGGTGCTTCTCAGTTTTGCGCTGTCCGGCAGAAGGTTCTCGAAAACCGCAGAAATCGCCTCTCCGGATCGGCTCCCCCTGAGAAGCGGCAATTGACGACTGACGGGAAAGGCATGCTCCCATTCCAGCCACTCTGGAATATATTCAAAGCTGGTCCCGCCATCCGGTGCCATGCGATAGATGCCGACATGCCGCCCATTCAACAGGACCTCGAGCGCCCGACGCAACGGACGACGACCCATCAGAAGATATCCTCGATCGAAGCCACGGCATGAGACGGAGGCCCTGCTTCATCTGGATCGCGAAGGCCCAGTTCGACATCCAGCGCCGCACAGAGGGCGAGGATTGAATTGAGCCCAGGCACATTCGTTGCGGTCTCGATGCGCGAGATCTGCTTCGTCTCCAGCCCGGCACGCTGCGCAAGCTCAGCCTGCGTCAGGCCGGCAAGCTGGCGACGGTGGCGAATGAGGTCGCCGAAATCCTTGGCACTGCGAACAGGCTGATACATGCCCCGTTGCTCCCTCGATGGTCGACTTCAGGTCCACCACCCTGAATTCGACATACCATCAAGCACACAATTCTGCAATATACCTCACAGCGCACATTTAACTTATATACCATATGGCGCACATTTGGGGCGCGAAACCGCAAAGGCCGTCGCAAGATGATAGCTCATGGTGTGGCAGGCCAAAAATCAGCCAAGACCGATAGCACCGATTGATATGGCATGACATTTAATCAAATAAATTCAAGTAATTACGACTGCGCACATTATTTCATTCTTGCGCAATCTATTCATCACTTTCTGCAAATCTCGGCTTCTTATCCCATTGAATGTAAACGGCTTTTCAAGCCGCCGAATCACACTTTCCGAGGGTCTTGCGCGCACATTTGATTTCTCTGGCTCTGATAAGCCAGAGCCAGAGCCAGAGAAGAGAATACAGTGCGCAAAAGCAAGAAATAGCGTGCGCATGACCTGTCAAGAAAAATCGACGGTTGGCTGGCACTATTTCGTTATTTACTGAACATGCAGGACTTTACGGTCGGCGTTCAGCTTCGTCATGCAGGAGCGGATCAGTTTCGCTCCTGCGGTAGATGCGTAAGTAGCCCTCGACCGGCACGATGCCCAACTCCTCAAGGCGCTGGTCGAGCGCCTCCCAGGGCAGCCTGTGTGCTAGAGCCAACCGGCGAAAGCTGACGAAATTCTCATGGAAGGCGGCGACCTGAACCGGGGTCAGCATGATCCGATCCTTGCGCCCGGTCTCACGTCTGGCGATCTCGGCAGGCGAATGGCCCTTCCTGAAAAAGCTCAGCA
>NZ_JBHMDZ010000032.1:0-6308 GCF_042430175.1 Paracoccus cavernae
CCAAACATGACCCGCTTCGCATAATCTAAAGGTGGGTCAGTTCTCGGTGGAAAAACCGGGTCACGTCTCGACAGAAATCAACAGACAAGACCATCAACGCAATGCTGGATCGCGCCGGCGGCGGCCGCGTCGGGCGCTCGCAGCTGC
Source organism: Paracoccus cavernae (assembly GCF_042430175.1). Classification (NCBI taxonomy): domain Bacteria; kingdom Pseudomonadati; phylum Pseudomonadota; class Alphaproteobacteria; order Rhodobacterales; family Paracoccaceae; genus Paracoccus; species Paracoccus cavernae. The sequence goes on from NZ_JBHMDZ010000032.1 coordinate 148, forward strand.
GCAAAGAGGTTCTCGAGATCGCCAAGGATCCCGAGATGGCCGAGGCCGTGGTCCTGACCGCCCTTGACGTAGCGGAAGCCGATGGCGAAATCGAACCGGCCGAGCAGAAGGTGCTTGAGACCCTCGCTAAAGACCTCGGCCTCGACCTCGCGCGGCTCGCAGATTGATGGATCGCCTCAACACCCCTGCAGTGATCAGTGCGGCCGGCGTGGCCGTCATCGCGCAGGTGATCCTGCCCGTCGCTCTCGATCTCATCGCATCGGTCGCGATCTTCGGCTGCGGCGCGGTCTGCGGCTGGCGAAGCCGCAAAACTTAACCTTGGGAAAGGACTTCAACATGAGCACGATCGACAGCAGTTCCGATCAGCGCACCGCCAACAATGCCGTGCGCCACGCCTACCGCACCCTCTCGGAAGCCGAGAAGGCACAGATGCAGCAGGTCAAGGACATGAGTGCCGACCTCATTGCCAAGCTGCACGAGATCGGCGGGACCGATCCTGCAGGCGACCGCTTGGCCTCGCGCGATCTCTCTCTGGCCAACACCCACATCGAGGACGCCGTGATGCGTGCCGTGCGCCACATCACCGCCTGACGCTCCGGTGACCGGCCCCGCGCGGGCCGGCATCCCGAGCGCCATCGATGGAGGTATCGAGACATGGACATTCAGAACAGCTTCGACGGCATGCCCGACAGGCTGCCGCCACCGACAGGGAGCGACGGCGCAGACATCATGCGCAACGCCCACTGCAAGCGCCGCAAGGCCCCGCCTGTGAAGGAGACAGCCGAAGACAGACAGCAGAGCGACAACACCTATGGCATCGCCGCTGAAGAGTTGCGGCAGTTTATCGAACAGTTCGAACAGCTGGACGCGGAGAAGAAGGACATCTCTGCGCAGCAAAAGGAGCTGATGGCCGAGGCCAAAGCCCGCGGCTACGACACCAGGGTGATGCGCAAGATCATCGCGCTGCGCAAGCGCGACAAGGACGATGTGGCCGAGGAAGAGGCCATTCTAGAAATGTACAAAGCAGCATTGGGGATGCTCTGATGTCCAACGATTACGCCGCTAAGCGTGAAGCCGCGCGCGCCGCCGCCCGCGAAAAATACGCTGCCGACATGGAGGGCCAACCGCCGCTCAAGCGCGGCGACGCGCTTTGGTGGATAGGCCACGATGAAGAGAGCTTCTCATGCCATGCCGCCACCCGCGACGAGGCCATCGAGATCGGTCATAAAGATTATGACGACGGCGATGGCTTCCACATTGTCCAGGCTCGACAGGACGAAATCGACCTCGCCGCCGCATTCGATCTCGAGCGGTTCATCGAGGAGGTCGATTGTCACTTCGAAGATCTCCAAGGGGAGGATCACGAAAGCTTCCTCTCGAGCTACAGCCACGTTGAGCTTGACGCCCTCGAAACCGCGATCCGTCACACCGTCCGTCAATGGCAGGTCAAGACGCGGCTGGACGGCGGCGGAACCTGCTATCCGTCCATCTTCACCGCATGCGGTCATGACGAGCACATTCCCTCCATGAAGGAAGGTGGTGCCGCATGAGGACCCACCGCGGCGTCACCGTTGTGGAAAGCGACCACCCAAGCGGCGCGCGCACCTGGGCGCATGAAGAGAGCGGCTCTGGCGGCGTTGCCCACACCAACGAAGAGGCGATCCGCCAAATCAGCCGCGCCTTGGGGCCGGATCCGGCGTGTGCGTTCTGTCGCGGGCATGGGTCGGACGACTGGGCCTTTGAGGCACTCGTACCCTGCGCGGTCTGCTTTCCGGAGGATCCGGTGGACGACGATAAAAGGAGGGTTGAGTGATGGGCCGACGCGTCACTTTCAGACAATCAGACATGGTCCGCGCATATCGGGCGGCAGCAGATGCCGGCACTCCCGTGTCAAAGACGGAAATTATGCCTGATGGGCGAATCGTGATTTACCACGACGAGGTCACCAAGGCCGGGGCGATGTCTCCGTTCGAACAATGGAAGGCCGAGCATAATGCGCATGCGCCTTAAGGGATTGAACAAAGTCAGCAAGCGCTTGGCCAACGGGACGCTCGTGACTTATTATTACGCTTACTAGGGCGGGCCGAGGCTGCCGGGAAGGCCGGGAGATCCGGAGTTTGTTGCGGCCTATGCAGCAGCCACTCGCGAAAAAATCGCCCCCCGTTTGGATCGTCTCCAATCAGTTTTGAATGCCTACCAGGACAGCCCCAAGTTTCTCGACTTGGCCGTAAGAACGCGCCGCGACTACACCCGCAACATTCGGGTAATTGAAAAGCGGTACGCGGATCTGCCCATCGACGCCCTGCCCGATCCTGCCACTCGCGGGGACATGCTGGATTGGCGCGACACCATGGCGCGAAAATCACGGCGACAGGCCGATTATATCTTTGCCACCCTTGCCGCGATCTTGGCCTGGGCAAAAGATCGCGGTCGCGTTCCCACAAACCCATGCGAACGGCCGGGCAAGCTCTATCGCTCGGATCGCGCCGAAAGCATCTGGACCAGCGACACCGAAAGCGCACTGCGCGAAGTTGCACCCGATCGCATTTGGCTGGCCTATATGTTGGCCATCTGGACCGGACAACGACAGGGTGATCTGCTGCGCCTAACCTGGACCGCCTATGACGGCCGTGCGATCCGCCTCAGGCAGTCGAAGACGGGCGCGCGGGTCACTGTTCCTGTAGGGGCGCCGCTTAAGGAGCTTCTGGATCTCACCCCGAGGGCGACAACCACTATTTTATCGACCTCCGAGGGGACGCCCTGGACCAGCGATGGCTTCAGAAGCACATGGCGGAAAACCTGCGTGGCGGCCGGAATTATTGGACTTGGCCTCAAGGGGCCGACCTTCCACGATATCCGGGGCACCGCCGTGACCCGCTTGGCCTTGGCTGGATGCTCGACGCCCGAGATCGCGACGATTACCGGTCACGCCTTGAAGGACGTCGAGCTGATGCTGGACGCGCATTACCTCGCCCGCGATATCGGGCTCGCCGAATCAGCTGTACGTAAACGCGAGAATCATGAGGCGCATCCGGGACTTTTCCCAACTGCGCGCCCAACCGGCTCAAGATGTTCGTGAAGTGTGCGGCTAGATTGCCAGTATTTAACTGGCAGGGGCAGAGGGACTCGAACCCACGACCCTCGGTTTTGGAGACCGATGCTCTACCAACTGAGCTATACCCCTAAGCCGCGCGTCTTCTTACGGCTGCTTGCGTGACTGTTCAAGAGGAGAAGTGAAGCGGAATGCAGATCGTCCCCCGCGATCAGCGCCCCGCCTCCTCTCGTCCCGCTTCGCCGCTTTCGTCCAGCGCAAGAAACCCGCCCGATTGGCGCTGCCACAAAGCCGCATAGATGCCGCCCCGCGCCAGCAATTCCTCGTGGCTGCCCTCTTCGACGATCCGGCCCGCATCCATCACGACCAGTCGATCCATCTGCGCGATGGTCGAAAGACGATGGGCGATGGCGATCACGGTCTTGCCCTGCATCAGCCCGATCAGCTGCTGCTGGATCGCGGCTTCGACCTCGCTGTCGAGCGCCGAGGTCGCCTCGTCCAGCACCAGAATCGGCGCATCCTTGAGCAGTACCCGTGCAATGGCGATTCGCTGGCGCTGGCCGCCCGACAACTTGACCCCGCGCTCGCCGACATGTGCCTCCAGCCCCCGCCGGCCGTGGCTGTCGACCAGCGTCTGGATGAAGTCCCAGGCTTCGGCCGAACGCGCGGCGGCAATGATCTCCGCCTCGCCGGCATCGGGGCGGCCGTAAGCGATATTGTCGCGCACCGAGCGGTGCAGCAGCGAATTGTCCTGCGTCACCACCCCGATCGCCGCGCGCAACGATTCCTGCGTCACCCCGGCGATATTCTGGCCGTCGATCGTGATCTCGCCCGCCTCGATGTCGTGAAAGCGCAAGAGCAGGTTGATCAGCGTCGATTTCCCCGCGCCCGAGCGGCCGACGAGACCGATGCGCTCGCCCGCGCGGATCGTCAGGTTGAGATCGTCCAGAACGGTGCGCGGCTTTTCCTCGACCTCGGAATGGTAGTGGAAGGTGACGTGGCGATAGCTGACCTCGCCCGCCCCGCGCTTCAGCGGCTGCGCATCGGGCGCGTCGTTGACGACGCGCGGCAGCGCGAGGCTCCCGATACCGTCCCGCACCGTGCCGATGTTTTCAAAGAGCCCCGCGAACTCCCACATGATCCAGTGGGACATATTGCCCAGACGCAACGCCAGCGGGATCGCCACCGCGACCGCACCAACCTCGATCTGGCCGTTGACCCAAAGCACCAGCCCCAGCGCCGTCACCGCCCCCGTCAGCAGCGAGTTCAGCGTCGAGAGCGAGACGTTTTGGATCGAGGCCAGCCGCATCTGCGCATGAACCGTACCGAGAAAGGCGTCCATGCTTTCGCGGACATAGCTTTCCTCCCGCGCGGAATGCGAGAACAGCTTGACCGTGGTGATATTGGTATAGCTGTCGACGACGCGGCCGGTCATCACCGCACGCGCATCGGCCTGCCCCTCCGAGACCTCCGCGATGCGCGGAATGATCCACCACAGCAGCACGCCATAGGCCAGCCCCCACAGCGCGAAGGGCAGCGCGAGCCAGGGGTCGGTCGTCGCGGCAAGGATCAGAGCGCCGATGAAATAGACGCCGACATAGACCATGACATCCATGAACTTCATCGCGACTTCGCGCACCGCCAGCGCGGTCTGCATCAGCTTGGTCGCGATCCGCCCCGCGAATTCGTCCTGAAAATAGCTCATGGACTGGCGCAACAGATAGCGGTGCGCCTGCCAGCGGATGCGCTGCGGGAAATTGCCCATCAGCGTCTGGTGCATCACGAGCGAGAAAAGGATTTGCAACAGGGGCAACCCGACCAGCAGGATGGCGGCCATCGCGAGCAGCCTGCCGCCCTCGGCCTGCCAGAAACCCGCGCGATCCGCTTCGGCCAGCCGGTTCACCAGATCGCCGAGATAGCCGAACAGCACCACCTCGGCGACGGCGATCGCGGCCGAACACGCCGACATCACCCCCATCCAGGGCAAAGCGCTTTTGGAATAATGCAGAATGAACCGCCACATCCCCCGCGGTGCCATCTGCGGCGGATCATCGGGATAGGGCTCTAGCCGGTTCTCAAACCAACGAAACATGGTCGGCCTCAAAAATGCGGGTCGCAGGAGCGCCACAGAAGCCGGCTCTAGCGCAGCGCCCCGCCCGATAACGGGCAAAACGCGGCGCGCCGGTCATGCGGGCGCGGAAACGGGGGCAGGACGCAGTCGGGCGGTTCGGACCCCCTTCGCGACCTTCGGCAGCATAGGCTGGAAACCGGACGCGAGGGGGCACAAGCATTGCCCGAAAGGCGGCGGCGGGGCCCGTCACGTCTGGTGAGTGGAGGATGCGGCAATCCCGCATCAGGATAGAGGCAAACATGTGAAATCCTTGTGAATCCGGTGACGCGAAACGCTCAGATTCGTGGGGATTCCATGATATGCACTCCTTATATCCAATTCCTCCATAGCAGTTTTCCGGCCCTGCCACAAGCAGGCCGCAAGATGCAGCCTGCCGCCAAAGGGCCAAGCATCGCGAAGCTCGGGCGTCAGATCACCGGCGGGGGCGCGGGTCAGGCAGCCATGCCGTGATTGACGGTTTCGATCCAGTTGTCCTCGGAATCGATATCGAAGGCGGCATAATACTTCGGGCGATCCCCGGCCGCGAAGGCGATTGGATCGGCCCGCCCGCCGTATCGCGATCGCCGTTCCAGAAAAACGGGCTTCCCGGCACGCCGAAACCGGCATGGGAACCCTGCCCGCCGGTTCGCCCGTCATCCAGCTCGAGCTGGATCGCGACACCCGAGGGCGCAAGCACCCTTTCCTAAAAGTTGCGGGTCCGCCCCGAATTCCTGACGGTCTGACGGATATGGTAGAGTATCGGTCTCCAAAACCGAGGGTCGCGGGTTCGTGCCCCTCTGCTCGTGCCAGCCGATATTTGCTCTCTCCCTGTGACAAACAGGCGAGGCCCCTTCTCTTCTCTTTCATGCGGGCAATATCCCGGGGTCCGGGGCAGCGCCCCGGCTTGGCGCCGTCCGCCTGATGATAGCGCCGCCAATGAAAAAGGCCCGCCCCTTTCGGGACGGACCTTCTTTCGTATCACCGGACCGGTAGGGGCGT
>NZ_JBHMDZ010000033.1:0-7353 GCF_042430175.1 Paracoccus cavernae
GTCAAGGAAGCGATCGGGGACCGCGTGCCCGGCGCGGTGGCGTGGAACCTCTTCGATATCGACGCGAAATTCGGGGACGTCCACACCGTCGACGAATGCGTCGCCTATATCGACGGCCTCGCCGAACAGGCAATCGCAGCAGAGTAAGCACGACAGGACAAAGCCCGCGTCCGGCAACGGGCGCGGGGGATACGGAACCGGGGCAGGATGCCCGGCAATGCACCCGTTCCGCGACTGTCGTGCCCCTTGGTGCGGCCCGATGCCGGCTCATGACGGAGGTGAAGAATGGCCAGAATTGGCGTTGATGTCGGAGGCACGAATACCGATCTCGTGCTCGAATGCTCCAAAGGGGTTTTCTACCACAAGGTTCCGACTACCCTTAAAAATCAATCGATTGGCGTCGTCGAAGGCGTGCGCGGCATCTGCAAGCGGGCAGGGATCGACACGGCCGATGTGGAGCTGATCGTCCATGGAACGACCACCGCGACCAATATCACGATCGAGCATAACGGCAGCGAATGCGGCATGCTCACGACCGAAGGGTTCCGCGACATCCTCCATATCGGGCGCCACAAGCGGCCTTACAATTTCTCGCTGCATTTCGACGTGCCCTGGCAAAGCCAGCCGCTGGTCAAACGCCGCAACCGCATCTCCATTCCCGAACGCATCCTTCCGCCGGCGGGCATGATCGAGACCCCTCTCGACGAAGAAGCGGTGCGCCGTGCCTGCGCCTTGTTCCGCAAACGCGGCATCAGTTCGGTCGTCATCGGCTTCATGTTCAGCTTTCTCAACGACAGCCACGAGCGGCGCGCCAAAGAGATCGTGCTCGAGGAAATACCCGAGGCCTATGTCACCATCTCGAGCGAACTGGCGAATGTCATGCGCGAATACGAGCGCTTCTCGACCGCCGCGATGAATTGCTATGTCGGCCCCAAGACCGCCTATTACCTGCGCGATCTCGACGCGAAACTGCGCGAGGCGGGGGTGACCTCCAAGCTCCGGATCATGCAGTCGAACGGCGGGGTCTCGACGGTTGACGCCTGCGCGCGCCGTCCGGTGCGCATCCTGATGTCGGGGCCTGCGGGCGGGGTGATCGGAGGCGCCTCGGAAGGGGAAATGGCCGGTGTTCCCAATATCATCACCGTCGATATCGGGGGCACTTCGGCCGATATTTCGACCATTCCCGACGGCAGCGTCAAGATCATGAACCCGCGCGACACCTATGTCTCGGGCCATCCGGTTCTGACGCCGATGATCGATCTGGTCACGATCGGTGCGGGCGGCGGCTCGGTCGCTTTCATCGACGAGGCGGGGGCGTTCAACGTCGGGCCGCGTTCGGCCGGATCCGAGCCGGGGCCGGCTTGCTACGGGCGCGGCGGGGTAGAGCCTACGGTCACGGATGCGCAGATTGTTCTGGGACGGCTTGATCCCGATCTGGCGTTGGGGGGCGATCTTTGCCTTGATGCAGAACTTGCAAGAAAAGCGGTCGAAGACAAAATCGCCAAGCCTCTCGGCATGAGCGTCAAGGATGCGGCTTTGGGTATCATCCGCATCATCAACAACAATATGGCGCTGGCCATCCGCTCGAACTCGGTGGCGCGCGGTATCGATCCGCGCGAGTTTTCGATCATGCCTTTCGGAGGCGCGGGCCCGCTTCATGGCGTGGCTCTGGCCGAGGCGGTGTCGGCGCGCGACGTGATCGTTCCGGTCGCGCCGGGGATTACGGCGGCGGTCGGGCTTTTGAAAACCGACCTGCAATATGAGTATACCAAGGCCGGCCTGGTCGAATTGACCAAAGCCACGGATGAGGAGCTTGCGCGCGTCAATGCGGCCGTTCAGGCCCTGCGCGATCAGGTCGTGGCCGAGCTCGACAGCGACGACATTCCGCGTCACGAACAACAGCTGAGCGTCATCGCCGAATGCCGCTATCAGGGGCAGGGGTTCGAGCTGCGCGCCGAGATGCCTGCGGCCGAACTGACCCAGTCGAACAAGCACGAAATCACCGACAGCTTCCACGCCGCCCACAAGCGCGACTACGGCTATGCCTATCCCGAGGCCGAGGTCGAGCTGATTACGGTGCGCGTGATCGGCTCGGCTGCGGTGCGCCGGATCGAGATCCCCAAGATCGCGCCGACCGACGGTTCGTCGATCGACAGGGCGCTGATGTTTGTGCGGGTGACAACCTTCGACGACGGACGCACCCTCGACACGCCGCGCTACGACCGCACCAAGCTTTTTGCGGGCGACAAGGTTCCGGGTCCGGCGATCCTCGTCCAGCACAATTCCACCACGCTGGTTCCGCCGGGCTATGTCGCCGAGACGCTCGATTACGGCAACACCCGCATCCGCACTTTGGGAGAGTGACATGAACGACATGAGCAAGATCACCGAAGTCGATCCGATTACCCTGCAGGTGATCCGCGGTGCTTTCGAGACCATTGCCGAGGAAATGGGGCACGTCCTCTACCGGATGTCCTTTTCCTCGATCATCCGCGAAAGCCAGGATCTGGGTGCGGGGCTTTTCGATACCGACTTCAATACGTTGTGCGAAAGCGAATCCACGCCGATGCATATCGGATCGATCCCCGCCTATCTGCGCGGGATCGCCGAAACGCTGGAGGATGGCGAGTGGTACGAGGGCGATGTCGTTGTCCACAACCACCCCTATTACGGCTCCTCCCATACGCCCGACCTTGCGATCGTGGTGCCGATTTTCCATCACGGGCGGCTGATCGGCTTTGCCGGAAACACCGCCCATCACGTCGATATCGGGGCGGCGACGCCCGGGCTGATCATCGATGTGCCCGACGTCTATGCCGAGGGGATGTTGTTTGCGGGCACCAAGCTTTACCGCAAGGGCGAGCCCAATAATGCGATGTGGAACTACATCCGCCGCAATTCGCGCGCGGCGGGGCAGCTGGTCATGGATATCGAGGCTCAGGTCGCCTCGGCGCGGCTCGGGGCCAAGCGTTTCGTCGAGCTGATCGAGAAATACGGCGAGACGGTGGTTTTCACCGCCGCCAACCAGCTTATGGATTATGCCGAGCGCCTGACCCGCAACCGCATCGCCGATATTCCCGATGGCGATTACACCGCCGAAGGGTGGCTCGACGACGACGGGCGCAATCGCGACCAGCGCCTCAAGGTCAAGGTCACTTTGCGGGTGCGCGGCGACGAGGTCGAGGTCGATCTGACCGGATCGGCCGACCAGACGCCCACCGCCTACAACGTGCCCTTCGAGGGCTCGACCAAGGTCGCGGCTTTCGCGGCTTTCCGCAAACTACTGCTCGACAGCGCGACGTCGGAAATGCGCGCGCCTTCGAACGAGGGCTCGTTCCGTCCGATCACGGTCACCGCGCCTTTGGGATCGATCTTCAACCCGCGCGCGCCGGCCTCGGCAGAGGCGCGTTTCACGCAATGCAACCGCATGATCGATCTGATCATTCGCGCTTTGGCGCCGGTGATGCCCGAGACGGTGATTGCGGGCTCCTCGGCCTCGATCAGTTTCGCGGCCTATTCGGGGGTGCGGCCCTCGGGGGATTACTGGGTCTTTCTCGAGGTGAACGAGGGCGCCTATGGCGGGCGGCCGCGATCGGACGGGCCCGATTGCATCGACAATCTCATGGCCAATACCCGCAACAACCCGCTGGAGGATCTCGCGATGCATATCCCGATGATCTGCGACCGCTACGAGCTGCGCGACGATGCGCCGCCCGGCGCGGGGGAATATCGCGGCGGGATCGGCGTGGTCAAATCGCAACGCGTGCTGACGCCGGGCTTCATCACGCATGAATCCGAACGTCACACCGATGCGCCCTGGGGCATATTCGGCGGTACCGAAGGCGCGACCGGCCGCTGCGTGATCTACAACAAGAACAAGCCCGAGGAAGCGCGCGAGATGCATTCCAAATTTTCTGGTCTCGCGGTCGGGGCCGATGATGTCATGGCCTATTACGGGCCCAATGGCGGCGGCTACGGCAGCCCGCTGAAACGTCCTGCGCAAAAGGTGCTCGAGGATGTGCTGGACGGCTATTATTCGGCCCAACATGCCCGCGAGGTCTACGGGGTGGCGATCGATCTCGATAGCGAAACCGTCGACATGGCCGAGACCGGCCGGCTGCGTGCGAAACTCGCCCAGCAATAAACCCGAAGGCCGCCCGTCGAGGCGGCCTTTTCGTTTCCACCGGCAAGAAGCCGGGGTCTGACAGGAGAGTAGAGATGTCCATTACCGAACAGATCGGCACGGCCGATCCTTCGCGCTCGGCCCTGATCGAGGAATCGATCCTGCCCACGCGCCTCGACCAGCGCCCGATCGGGCGGTGGGGCTATATCTGGATATGGGTCGGGATTGCCGTCATCATCGCGACCTATTCGCTTGGTGCGACGGGGGTTTCGGGCGGCATCAGCCTTGCCCATGTGATCCTGACCATCTTCGCGGCAAATCTGGTGATCGGCGCCTTCATGTTGCTGACCGCCGATATCGGGACCGAGCACGGCCTGTCCTTTGCCGTTTATCTGCGCGCGCCGTTCGGGATTTACGGCACACATCTGCCGGCGGTCTCGCGCGGGGTGGTTGCGGCCATCTGGTTCGGCATCCAGACCTATCTTGGCGCGCTGGCGTTGAACGGGATCGGCGAATATTTCCTCGGATTCTCGAACTGGTTCCTGTGGTATGCGGCATTCGCGGCGCTGCAGGTCGCCAATACCGCGATGGGGATCAAATCGGTCGAGAGGCTGGCCGCATTGGCCGCCCCCGCGATCATCGCGATTTCGGTCTGGATGTATTTCACGCTCGACGGCATCGCCCAGACCAAGGGGCTCAATATCTGGAACGCGGACCTGCCCGGTTCGATGTCGCTCGCGGTGCTGTTCGTGGCGAATATGGGCTTTTGGTCGACGATGGCCATCGATATTCCGAACCTCACGCGCTTTCTCGAAACCGAGCCCTCGCGCCGTTTCGCGCGGCGCAACCGCAATGTCTTCGCCGCGCAGCTGGTCGCGCTGCCGCTGACGCAGGCGCTGATTGCGGGGATCGGCGGGGTCTCGATGATCGCGACCGGCAACTGGAACCCGATCGAGGTCATTCAGGGCGATGCGACCGGCCTTTCGCTGCTGGTGCTCTTGCTGCTGGTCGTGCTGGCGCAATGGTCGACGAACAACTCCGCAAACCTGATCCCTTCGGCACTGACCTTCGTGAACCTCGCCCCGCGGGTGATCAACTACCGCATCGGCGTGGCCTTGGCAGGCATTGTCGGCACGCTGAGCTTTCCCTGGCTGATCCTGAACAACCTCTTTGTTTTTCTGGGCTATTACGGGGCGTTTCTGTCCTCGATCGGCGGGATCATGGTGGCCGACTACTACATCCTGCGCAAACGCTGCCTGAACGTCCCCGCGCTTTACGACCCCGAGGGCCAGTTCCGCTATGCGGGCGGCTTCAATCCCGCAGGTCTTGCGGCTTGGGTCATCGCGGGCGGGATTGCGGCCTGGTTCGTCGATTATGCTGTGCTGATCGGCTGCCCGCTTGGTCTGGTGCTTTATCTTTGCTTCAGCCGCGCTGCCGGTTTGGCGCGCTATCCGCAGGCCGAGATCATCGAGCGCTTTCCCGACCGCTTTCTGGCAACCTCGGTCGGCAAGAGCTGGGTCCATTACGGCAACGGCCGCTTCGGACGCGAGAGCCTGCTTGAAAGCGGCGGGGCTCCGGTGCTGCGCGAGGACCTCTAGCCGCAAATGAAAAGGCCCCCGATGATCCATCGGGGGCCCTTTGCGTTCAGGCAGGATCAGGCGTGCGAGCGCAGTTTGATGCCCCCGATGACATTGTCGTCCGCGCGTCTTTGGCTGCCGTGAAAGGGGCGTCCGGCGGTTTCGGGGGAGATCAGCGTCACCACGAAAGCCAGCACCGCAATCACCGTGATGTAGATGGCGGGGGCGAGCCGGTCTCCGGTCGCGGCGATCAGCCAGGTTGCGACAAAGGGCGCGGTGCCGCCGAAGACCGCATAGGCAACGTTATAGGTCACGGCCGAGGCGGTGTAGCGCACCCGCGTCGGGAAGATCTCGCAAAGCAGTACCGCCGTCACGACATTGGCCGTCACCGCGCCCAAGGCCAGCAGGATCTGCGCGCTGAGCGCGCAGGCCAGCGTTCCGTCCGAGGCGAGTTTATACGAGGGGATCGCCAGACAGCCGAGCAGCAGCGCCGAGACCGCCATTGTCGGGCGACGCCCGATCCGGTCGCAGATTTTGCCGATCAGCGGTGCGGCAAGGGCAGCCGCGCTGAGCGCGATGACATTGCTGAGCAGAACCTTGTCGGCCGGCATGCCGATCACGCTGCGCAGGAAGGTCGTCATATAGGTCGAGAAAATATAGAAAGACAGCGCGGTCAGGCTGATGTAGCAGCCCAGCCGCAGCATCGGCCACCATTGCTCGCGCAGGGTCTGGCGCAGCGGAGCATGTTCGGCTTTAGGCCCGTCCATGACCTGCTGGAAAAGCGGGCTCTCGTCGAGGCGGTGGCGGATGTAAAGCGCGACAAGGCCCAGAGGCGCCGCGATCAGAAACGGGATGCGCCAACCCCAGCTTTGCATCTGCTCGGGCGAAAGCGAGGTGGTGAGCAGGTAGGAGCACATGGCCGCCAAAGCGAAAGAGGCGAAGGTCGAGGCCGGCATATAGCTCGAAAACCGCGAACGCTGGTTGTCGGGGGCATGTTCGATCACATAAGTGACCGCGCCGGCATATTCTCCGCCCGCCGAGAAGCCCTGCACGCAACGCGCGACGGTCAGCAGGATCGGTGCCCAGATGCCGATGCTCTGGTAACTCGGCAAAAGGCCGATCGCGACCGTCGCGAGCGACATCAGCAATACGGTCAGCGCCAGCACCTTCTTGCGGCCCAGCCGGTCGCCCATCATGCCGAAATAGGCACCGCCGATCGGGCGCAGCGCGAATGAGATCGCGAAAATCGCGAAAGTCTGCAAGAGGCCGACAAGCTCGTCGCCCTCGGGAAAGAAAACCACGGCGAGGATCGGTGCCATGAAGCCGTAAATGGCAAAATCGAACCATTCGATCACCGTTCCCGCGACGGCGGCGCCGGTGACTTTGCGGAGCGTGGCGGGGTCGGTTTCGGTTGCATCAGTCATATGGAATTCCCTGTTGGATTGCTGTTGTTCTGCTTCCAGACGGACGGACGAAAATGGCGCCCGTTTCGGGGCGCCATCTGGTTCATTCTGCTGCGATTGCCTGTTCGGCGAGGCCGTCGATATAGGCGACGCATTCGTCGACGGTATGGACGTCCCCGAATTTCGCGTCGATATCGAAGAGGTTCCACGCCACCGCGCCGGGCACGCGGTCCCCGATCGCTTCCTTGAC
>NZ_JBHMDZ010000034.1:0-10781 GCF_042430175.1 Paracoccus cavernae
CCAAACATGACCCGCTTCGCATAATCTAAAGGTGGGTCAGTTCTCGGTGGAAAAACCGGGTCACGTCTCGACAGAAATCAACACTCATATGGGGCAATGACGCGATAAGCAGCGTCTGAGATGGCAAGAGGTTCCGCCTTCTCGAGCGCATCTTTCAGGCCGTCTATGGCCTTCGAGAGCTGTTCAATGTTTCGGCGGAATTTTTCTTTCTCAGCAGTCTTGATGATGATTGTGCTCGTCATGATGTCACTTAGTTCGCGCAAGGGATGTTTCATTGACAAATGTACAACCATAAGCAGGTTAGCTTGAAAAGATGTGATTAAAATGAGCCTCTGGTCATTTTGAATTACTCCTGTTCCGCCACCTGCCCATAGGCGAAGTCGATGTGCTCCTTACAAGATCCCATGGCTCTTGGATCGCGGGCGTGCCCTCGGTCGCTATGGCGCGGCGAAGGACGTTGATCTCGGCGTACATTTTCGTGCCGCGCCGGTTGCCGTAACGGGCGGGCCTCCCAAGTTTATCCGCAAGGCCCGCGGGCGTCAGTCTGTTGATTTCCGTCGAGACGTGACCCGGTAGACGGGATAATTTTCATTAAGAATTGACCCATGTGACCCTTCTCCCAACGCAGCGAGCGACGGGGGACCGAGGCCAGCGGCGCGATACCGATGATGACCATCGCGATCATCAGCCATATCCGGCGGGGCACTTTGCTCATCCTTGCCTCCGGATCAGCTGCGTATGCGTCCTGTGACTGCCGCTCCGAGCAACGCCACCAGCCCCGCGCCAATCGCCGCCCAATCGAGAAGATGTGCGTTTAGGTCGCCCTGATTGGCTGCAGATATTCGGCGGGCTGCCGCCTGCGCGTCATCGCCCGACGCCTGCGCATCCATCATCGCGACCATACCGATATCGCGGCATTTGGGCAGCAGGAGCGACAGGGCTTCGGCGTCGTTTGCACTCTGGTCGCGGACCAGCTGTTCGCATCGCGCCAAATCTGCCGCACTGACGCGCGCCCCGGCAAACTGCCGATAGCCGCAGCCCAATGATAGCAAGAAGAAGTTTCTGCACAGGAGTATCCATCCGCATTTCCAATTTCCTCCTGTAGCACACAAGTCTACCACGAACAGCCATGCCGGATCCGGGCCAGAAGCATATGCCATGCGGCGCGGCGGAAGAATGCTGGATGCTGAGTCTGAGTGCTTGGAACCGGCCGCATTCAGGTCCATTCTGTCAGGCATCCGCGGGCGGTGTCTGGGCGGACCCCAACGAAATAGCTTTGGCGACGTTTGATGACCAAAATCACCTTGCCTGCCGTGATCTTGCTGCTCGTGGGGGTCGCGGTCCCCGCGCAGTCCCAAGATCTTGCAGCGCATCAGCCGCTCGAAGTCCGCCACGTCTGTGCCGCGCAACCCATCTTCGCTGCGCCGGAAGGGAGGCAAACGGGCAAGCTCGCGGCGGGGGACGAGGTCTTGCTGCGCGATGTCACATTCGGTCCCGGTGCTGCGGCTTGGTTCGCGCTGGACTACGCCACCGGCAAGGGGCTCGAGCGGGCGGTTGGGTATCTGCCGGTGGCCGAGGTCACGCATTTCTGTCCCGCGCCGCCTGCCGCCCCCGTCGGCGATGGGGCTGCCAGCTATCTGGCCCCCCCGAACACCTGCCACCTTGTCGCTGGGTATGAAGATACGCTTGAAGGGCTGAACGATCTTGCCGCGTCTTTGCCCGCATTCGCGCCTTCTGCGTCGGGGTATCGCCTCGATACCGGCCGCTATGCGCTGGTGCTGGGCTTGCTGAGCACCGGAGCCAGTGACCGGATCATCCGCCTGTCGGACCAGCTGCCACAGGACAGCTTCTGTGCCTCCGGCGCCGATTTCCGCGCCGCTTTGGTCCACGAGGCAACAGGCTTTACCGAGGTGGAGAGGGGCCGGTCGCAGGATACCGCGACTTTGCTGGCCGAAGCGCGGCAGGTCGGGGATCCCGCCGGGGTGAAACACGCCTGCGATCTTGGCCTTGGTCCGGCTTGCACCGCATTTGCTAGCCATATCTATGACACAATTGAAGGCCCGGACGGTGGTCCGGCCGTTGTTACACGTTACGGCCTGCTGGGCTGCATGGCCGGCGATCTGGAGGGGTGCCGGTTGGCGATCAACCGGCAGGACAATACTCTGGAACTTGCACGGGCTCAGGCCCTTGCCGGCAGTGCGGCGGCTGGCGACCGCGTCACGACGGAACTGGCAAAGCTGCTTTGCGATGCACAGGACCGCGTTGGCTGTGTCCTGCAGGCGCGCGGGACGGCTGCGGGCGGAACGCCTTCGCTGGTCGAGGCGGCATCGAATTTTGCCGCCAATCTAAACGCCTGTCAGCAAGGCATCAGCTGGATCTGCGAGGCGTTGGAGGAGGGTTTCAGCGCGGTGACGACTGCACGGGGGAACGGACCAACTGCGAATGAACGCTTTGCGCTGGCGGGGATCGAGGCAGAGATCTGCACCCAGGGTCCGCGCGGCCCCAATCAGCGCGACTGCAAAGCCGCATATTACCTGTACCGCGATTTCCTGACTTACGGCGATTCCACCGCGCTGGATTCGGCGCGAGTGGATCAGGCCAGCACCTTCCTGACCAGTGGATGCGCGGCGGGCGATCCTGCGGCTTGCGGCACGCTGTCAAAACTGCCAAATTTCTGGCCTACGGTCGAACGTCACGCCGCCGCCGCCCGCGCCATTGCTCTGTGTGATGCCCAAGGCACCAAGGACAGCATCTGCGACAGCCTTGGTGCGGCCGTTGACCCGATGCTGACCCAGGCCCGCCCTGCTTTGCGCGCAAGATATGACACGCTGGCGCAGTCCTGCCTGACGCCGGATGGCGAATCTTCGCAGGATTGCATCCAGGCGCTGCACATCTATGCCGCGCTAGGGACCCCTGACGGGCTGGACACGGTAGAAGCAATGCTGATCGCGGCCTGCACGCCTGCCAACATCAAGGGGTGCGAGCCACTATCGCGAATTTACGCCAATGACGGATATGAAGCTCAGGGCGTGACCATCCCCGCTCGTGATGACCCGGAGGCCTATCTTGCAGCCCTGCGCTTGGGATGCCGCAGCGGGCGTGACCAAGCGGATGCAGGCAATACCTGCGCCCAGCTTGCGGATGCGATGACCGAGGGCGGCGACGATCAGGGTGCGCTTCGGGTGCGCGCTTCGGCTTGCGAGGCGCTGATGGCCTCCGGAAACGATCAAGACGCCTCGGCCTGCTATGACGCGGTAAAGCTGGCACTGGAGCAGAAAACGCGCCTGGCCGAGGCGCTTCTCTGGGCCGACTTCGTTTGCGATACGGCGGACGTCTCGGTTGCGCCCTATGGCTGCAAGCTTGCCGGCAACATTCTGTCCCAAGGGTTGGGCCAACCCGCTGATCCGGACCGCGCGCTGACCGCCTATCAGCGCGGCTGCTTTCATCATCATGTCAACACGACCGATGGCGAAGCCTGCCTCATCTATGGCTCGATGCTAATCGACAGCGTTCGCCGTGGCGAGACGACGGCACAGCCCCTCGCTTTCGCCCATCGCGAAGATGGTGAAGATCCCACGCCACAGATCGTGCTATCCGAGGCTTCGCGCGCCTTCGACATGGGCTGCATGGATGGTATCGTACAGGCCTGCGCGGCCAACACGAAACTTCTGGAGGAGTGGAGCATCGGCAATTTGCCCCACGACGCGTTCGCCTGCCAGGTCCGCAACGCATCAGGCCAGGTGACTTCGGCAAAGCCCTGCCGAGGCTTCATCTTCTATCAGGCCTCGGCAGAGATGCATAAGACCCGCGAACAGATCGGGTTGAATGTCTATGTCTGGCCGGACGGCGACCGCAGCGTGACCTATGTCCGGAACGGGATCTGGAGGCTGAACGAAGTCAGGACGGAAGATCCCGTGACCGAGGCGGATACACGCTGCTGGCACAACCCGATCTCGTCCCGCAGCTTCTGCGTTGTGCCGGAAGGTTGACGGCTGGGGATCGAAGAACGCGGCCCTCTTCTGCCCGTCGGCACCATCAGGTGCCGCTATGCAGCATTCCGAAAGCTATCGCTAAGTCCTGACACAGCCCGTACGCGCAGGGACGGTCTGCTATGCGGACAAAGCGGTCACTGGAGTGGGAAGGCAGTCCGTAGACAGGACTTGCCATTTGCAGTTACTGCCCTGAGAAAACCAAATTTGTTGGCTTCTCAAGCATCTTACCAACGCCCACGGTTACAGGCCAATCTGCCTGCGCCTCGCCAAAATTAAGTTCTTTTACGCGCATGCTGCCGTGATTGTTGAGCAGCAAGCCATAGTGGATGCTGGCAGCGTTATCCGGAACGTCAAGAACCACGCGGCGGGCTACCCATTCATTAGTGCCGCGCAAAACACCGTCGCTAGCGCGATCCAGCATGTTGTCAAACCGGAGTGCCTGTCCGAGGGCCTCATCGACGCGCATCCATAGTGATGCTGCATCCGCATCATCAGTACGGATCATCGCCGCGAGAGCCACTTTTTGTCCACGATACGGCGCTGCGGAAATGCTCTGCATCATCACCCCGAAACTGTCGGCCGGTAGGACGATACCGCAGTTTCGCTCAACGCGGCAGGCTATCTGCGCAACCCCGGGTTGCGACGCATTAATACCGATCCGGTAAAATGTGCGATCCGTATGTCGCGTTATCTTCCAGCCATTTGGCAGAGGAGGATTGTCAGCTGACATACGACTATCAGTAGCGGCGATGTGTGCAGACAGCTGGTTCCAGTCCCTGAACCCGAACTGCTCGGCAATAAGCTCCAAGCACTCGCTGTGCGAACGCTCTACTCCATTGCTGGCTAGCGAGTGACGGAGATTTTTTGCCAGAATTTTGGCATCCATGAAGCTGTGCATGTTCTGTTCCCCATAGGGCGGAAACGCTTTCGCGTGCCAGTGCTCGCATTGCCGACGATCCGCCCACCAAGGTTAGAGATCATGATGCAGAACGAATGCATTCACCATTCCGAATTCGGACGCGAGCGGCAGGCTGCATCAGCCCCCCGAAATTCTAGCGACCATGGTGAACGACCGCAACGGGGAATGGGGGTAAGGACACATGCTGTCTGGAGCCACCAATGAAAGCCCGTCTTCATGGGATGTCTTAAAATCCTGCCTTTCGTATTCTTCCTGGGGCCCGGCAGCCTTTTGTCTGACACCCTCTCTGGAGCGTTGGACGGGGACACTACAGGCTGCCATATTTTTCAGGATGACTGGGCGGGGTTGATGCATTCCGAAGCTGATGTTGAAAACTTCGCAGAAATTCTGCACAACGCAGATGAGCAGGTCGTTCGCGAATGTCTTCAATGAGATCCCGGTCTTGCAGTTGCGAAGCTGCCCTCCGGCTGGCCGGTATTCCTCGAGCAATCTATGCTCCCAGAGCCCCCAATCATTGACTTGATGATCGCGTCCGGAGCAGATCCCGATGCACGAAGCCCTGAGGGCGAGACGCTTCTGCACCTGACAGGTGATCCCGAAGCCATACGTAAGCTGCTGTCTCATGGCGCTGACATTAATGCATTGGATAGTCGAGGCTACACGCCGATGATGGGGCATGCACCCTATCCTGAAACAGGCCCGGATGCGATTTACACCCTGTTTGCAGAAGGGGCTGATCCCCATGTTCATGGGCTGGATGGCAAGACGGTTTTTGATTTGCTGCCCCAGGGTGAGCGATTCGACTGTCTTCGGCGACATCTGCGCGACAAAGACCACAATCGGTAACTTCCTGGCCCAGGAACGAAGGGCAGCTCCGTCCGCAAAGCTGCCGTTCCTGATCCTATCTGGCGCGAGGTCGAGGCGGCAACGACAGCATTGACGTGGAGAGCCCTTGACCTGCCCCCTGCTCTGCCTACCGATTTTGGACCACCTGAAGCCGGAGCTTTCGACCGTGGTCACGGCGGCGGACGCGGAGCCCTCAAATTGCTCAAGCGTCCGGCGCGCTTCGAGCGGCGTCTGGTTCCCAAGCGGCACGAGGCGAAAACGCGACGCATTTTCGAGACAATCTCTTCCCGCGTCGGCGGCTTGTTTACCCTCCGGCAACCAGAAGCATCAACCGCCGCCCGTCCGAGGCAACCAGCTCAAGCCCGTCGACGCCAGTTCTGGCCGCTGCAACCTGCTCGAGCAGCTTGAGGAGGGTCATCGGTATTCCCTTAGATCCTTGTGGGCGCGTGAGGCAACGCAGCCCAATCCATTCTGGTGAACTGGCTGCCCTGATCGGAGTGGATCAGCACCTTTCCCTTCGGCTTTCGCCGCCAGACAGCCATGAGCAGAGCTTGCAAGACGACATCCGTGACCTGCCACTGAACTTTCATCCAGCCGTGACCGGAGCCCGTTGGTTATTGCTCTGCCTACCGATTTTGGACCACCTGAAGCCAGAGTTTCCGGCCTTGGTCATGACGGCGGGCTGGTGACGCCGTCGGGAAAGTGCAGTGCGCTCGGGACGTTGTAGCTGATGGCGCTGTGGGGTCTGTCGTCGTTGTAGTGTCTGCACCAATCCTCCAGCTTTTCGGCCGCGTCCGCATGGCTCATGAACCAGTGTGCGTTCAGGCATTCTGACCAGAGCTTGCTGTTGAAGGTGAGGAGGGATCAGAAAACAGTCCGGGGGACTGTTTTCCCCGACGTAAAAGGAAACCGTTGTCCGTGGGTTTTCCGGGCCGGGAGAAGTCGAGCGTGACGCCCTTGGCATAGGCCGATAGATCAAGGTCGCGCGAGATGAATTCGCTGCCATAGCATATTGGGAAGACAACGCCGATCGAGGTTATGGCGGCCTGCGCAGCCTTCAAATCGCGTAGCAGGTGGCCATAACCGGCACTCAGGTCTCTATGATGGTTTTGCGAACCAACACCACAGAGGAGACCAACTATGGCCAAGTCGAAGCATATGCAGGATGCCCGCGTTTTGGTAGGCATCGATATTTCCAAGAGCCGTCATGAAGTGCTGATTGCGGTGCCTGGAAAGTCCCGGCGCAAGCGCATGACTGTCCTGAACACGGGCGAGGGCTTCGCGCGCCTGATAGATGTCTTGTCCAGCTTCGGACTGCCTGTCACGATCGGCTTTGAGGCCACGGGCAATTATCACCGCGCTCTGATGTTCGCGCTTGGCCGCGCCGGCTTCCATCTCAATCTGGTCTCGTCCGTAGCCTTGGCAAGGACCCGCGAAGCCTTGCATAATTCCTGGGACAAGAATGATCCGAAGGACGCTCAGGTCATTTTGCGCATGCTGGAGATCGGTGCGGTGCAGATCTTCCACGATCCGCTGGTCGCGGGCACCTGCGATATCCAGGAGATCTCCAAAACCTATGAGATGGTAGCCAAGGCGAAGACCGAGCTGTGGCATCGGATACTGACCCATTACCTGCCGCTCTACTTCCCCGAGGCCGACCGTTTCCATCGTAGTTCGCGCGGCGACTGGTTCCTGGCCTTTTTGGAGGCCTGGCCGTCCCCCCATATGATCACGGCTATGGCCAAGGAAACGTTCATGGCAAAGGCGTGGCCGATCATTGGGCGTAAGGTGGGTAAGGCCGCGCTTCTGGCTGATATCTACGAGACATCAAGGACTTCCGTGGGTTTGCCTGTCGATCCAGACTCGGATGCAATTCGCATGTTCCGGCTGGTGCTGTCACAGGGACGGGCCCTCATCCAGCACCGCAACGCAATCGAGGCTAGGGCTGTCGAGCTTTTGTCTGATCACCCAGACTATAGGCTGCTCATCTCCATCCCCGGTATTGGGCCCATCAATGCTCTTGCAGTTTTGGCCGAAGCCGGTGATCTGCGACGCTTCCGTCATAATCGGCAATTCCTGAAGTTCTGCGGCATGGACCTGGCCACGGTCCAGTCGGGCTCTTTCCGAGGCCGGACAAAGTTGTCCAAATATGGCAACGCCCGCCTGCGCCGCACTCTATGGATCGCCGGGCAGGCCGCAGTTCTCAAGCCCGCCAACAGCTTTCGCGACAAGTTCGAGCGCTACATCTCGCTTGATCGCCGCAACCCCGATCTGCGCCGCAAGGCCTATACTGCCATTGCAGCCAAGATGGCGCGCACCATTCACGCCGTGATCAAATCCGGCGAACCCTATCGCCCCTTCTTCGAGGGGGTGAGCCCAGGCGGAAGGACCTCTCTCACTTCTGGCCGTGGAGGCGCCTAGCGCGACCTCGTAGATAATGTTCGGGCCTTCCGCTTGGAATTTAGGATCTCGTTTTAAGGACGGTGAGGGCAGCAAGATCTGACCCTGTATTTGCTAAGGAAGAGACCAATTCTTGACGGCGGAGCCCGCTTGGGCAATCCTATGCTGGCAGTCGTGCACACGACAGCCCCGAGATCTGATGCCAAAATCGGCCACTGCTTCCCGCCCTAGGACGTTGTCGACCCTGATCGTCTTCGGATAACCGATCTTGCGACAGATCCGTTCCAACGTCTGGACCACGTCCTCGCCACGATACTGGAAGCGCGCATCGGTCGCCGGACAATAGCGGGAATGCGTATCGACAATGGTCAGGATCCGCAGCTTCTTGCCCAGAGCCAATTGGTCGTGGACAAAATCCATCGCCCAGACATCGTTCGGACCGACGGCTTCCACACGGTCGTCACGCAGCTTCGCCTTCACACGCCGCTTTGGCGTCTTGTTTCGCAACTGCAGGCCTAACGCTCTGTATACATTATAGACCATCTTGATGCTGACCTCCCAGCCTTCTCGCTCGGGGACGACGTAAACGCGACGGTAGCCATAGCGCACTCGCGTTTCGCAGATCTCCCGGATCCGCCGTTTCAACTCTGCCGGATCGGTGCGACGGGATTTGTGGTGGTAGCTTGAGCAGTCAAACCTCAGAGCCCCACACGCCCTGCGGATCGAGACTGCCCAGTCTGCGCACATCCCGCGAACCAGTTCACGCGTCCGCTCCGGCTTCAGAGCTTTCGCCGCACAACATCCTGCAACATCTGCCCGTCGAGCGTCAGGTCTGCCACGATCCGCTTCAACCGCGCGTTCTCATCCTCAAGCTGCTTCAGCCGTCGCATCTCGTCCGGCAGCAACCCGCCGTATTTCTTCTTCCAGGCAAAGTAAGTCGATTGCCCGATCCCGGCCTTGCGGCAGATCTCCGCAACCGATGTGCCTTCCTCGCCCTGTTTCAGGATAAACGCCTTTTGCGCCTCGGTGAACTTAGATGCCTTCATCGTTCTCAGCTCCATTCCCAGCCAGGGAAACGTTAGCCGAAAACTCCAGCTTCAAACGATCCAGTTTCGAGGGGGCAGAGCACGCGCTAGAAGCTGTAATTAGCGCCGCGCCCTCTTTGACTTCGAAAGGTGCAGTGCTCGATGCGCTGATCTGCAGCATAAGCCAGCAATGGTTACACCAGAAACTCTAGCGCCCGATTTAAGTTCGAACCGAGCTCTCGCGGTGCGCGCGCATCTGCGGTCAATGCCGACGGAGAGATAGACTTGAACTTCGACCGCAGCCGCTTGACTCGCTACGATAGCAGCTTAGGCGCGGAATTTTTTCGGGCGCGACCTTCTTCAGAATAGGCAGGCTATCCGATTTGAGCCGCTGCAGGTTTGGCTAATTACTCGGCCAGCCGGCGAGCGATCGCGCTAGCGTGAAGGAACAAAAAGGATCTGCAGCGGTTCCTGACCCGTAACGAAATCGAGAAAGGAGAATGAGATGGATCATACCAATCATGTCCGCCTGAACGATAGTGAGCTTACGGAGGCTATCCTGAATGGCGCGCCAGTTTACGGGCCAGACGATAGCCAGGTTGGCGCGATTTCCGAAGTTTACGGTTCCGGTGCCGAAGCTACTGTGGTGGTCGATGTCGGCGGATTCCTAGGAATTGGCGCAAAACCTGTCGAGATCCGAGCGAAAGACCTCGACCTTATGCGCGGCGAAGATGGCGTAGTGCACGGCCACACCAACTGGACCAAAGATCAGTTGAAGGATCTTCCAGAGTTCACGCCTCGCAATATTCCTTGAACTCATTCGATGAAGGAGCCTCATTATGACCGGCAAGTTCGATCCGAAAGAGGAAAACGAAAAACACAACGTTGCGCAAAATGCGCAGCAGGACAAGATGGCGAATGCTGATCCTGTCCTAAACCCTAAACAGATGAAGCGCTCAAATGAGCCGAACGCAGGCGGACAGAACCGGGAGGCCGGCGATCGCAAAGCTCGGCAGAATGACCGCGCCACTAACGGCGGAGAGTAGACAAGCTTGCGGCGAGGTACCTTCTTCCTCGCCGCACAATGCACCGTTCGCTATCACTTGTGTTCTGCCTATCAATTATGGACCATTCGAAGCTGGAGCTTTCGGCCGTGGTCGGGGCGGCGGGCTGAAGACGCCGCCGGGAAGGTGCAGTGCGCTCGGGACATTGTATCCAATGGCGCTGTGGGGTCGATCGTCGTTGTAGTGTCTACGCCAATCTGTCGATGAGGCGCAACAGATCGCAACCGACTGGCTATGGACTTAGAACAATGAGCGCCCCAGCGCGAGTTGTGTCTGAATAGCCCCATGTCTCGTGGACGCCTTCTTTGCTAATTTTGAGGCAAGGAGGCCTTGATGGGCACAGCCGCTCCCCTCCTGTTGATTTCCGTCGAGACGTGACCCGGTAGACGGGATAATTTTCATTGAGAATTGCCCCATGTGACCCTTCTCCCACCGCAGCGAGCGACGGGGGGCCGAGGAGTGATCCACATGGGACTTTTGAATGTCATCCGGCGGATGGCCCTGCGACAGAAACTGCCGATCCGTGAGATCGCAC
>NZ_JBHMDZ010000035.1:0-14334 GCF_042430175.1 Paracoccus cavernae
GACAAGACGGCGGAAAGCTTCCTCGGCTTCATTGACATCACGTCGATCCGTCTCTGGATCCGCCATTTGTCAACATGACCTAGGCAACCCGTGCGCCGCGACGTTCCAATCGGTCGTCGCGACCTTGGCTGCGCCTATTGCGGTAGCGGCGTGACCGGGCATCGCTGCCAATCCTGCGGCGCTCCGGTGCAGGTGGAAGCAGAGCGCGTTTTCGAGGGTGTCGATGTCGCTGATTGCGATGATCCCTCCCTCCCGCGTTGGTGGTCGCGCCACTGACCCGGATTTCGCCGCGATCTGGCCGCGAAGCCGCCGATTTCGGGCGATTTCGGCCATTTTCGCGACATTTTGGCAACAGGGAGGGGGTGGGTCGAAAGTTCGGAGGGTTTTCGGCCCTAGACCCGCGTCCCCCTCATCTGGAGATTTTTTCTGGTGGATGTGAATTTTGACCTCTTCGGCAACCCCGTTCGGGCCGGGCACGGCAAGCGTGGTCGTCCGACGTTCGAGGTCACGCCGGAAAAGTCCAACAAAATCAGGCTTGGTCTCGCCTTGGGGTGGTCGAATGAGCGCATCGCCAATGCGATTGCCTGCTCGCCTGCGACCCTGAAGCGCTATTTTAGAGCCGAGCTGCAAGAGCGGTTGATGGCGCGCGACCAGTTGGAGCTGCGCCGCTTCGAGCTCGTCATGGAACAGGCCAATGCCGGCAATGTCGGAGCGATCAAGGAACTGGGGCGGATGATGGAACGCAATGACAGCGTCCTCGCTGGTCGTCGTTTCGACGATGCCCAGTCACGGCCGACAGAGCCAAAGGGCAAGCCGATCGGCAAGAAGGAAGCGGCCCAGCTCGCGGCCGAAACTGCGGGCGGTGAGGATTCACTTTGGGGCGATGACCTGACGCCCGTCTTTACGCGTCCGAACTGATGACCGCGCCCATTCGTCCTGAAAGCTGGTCGACGGCGGTTCTGGATTGGGAAGACCGGATCAAGGCGCGGCGCAGCCTCGTACCGGATCTGCCGCTGTTTGATGCGGTTGCGGAAAAGGCGCTACGCATCTTCAAGCGCCTGCGCGTACCGGACATTATCGGAACCCCGACCTACGGCGAGGTCTGCGGGGACTGGGTGTTCGACTTCGTCCGTGCCGTGTTCGGCAGCTACGATCCGGAAACGAAGCGGCGGATGATCCGCGAGTTCTTCCTTCTGGTCCCGAAGAAGAACGGCAAGTCCTCGATCGCCGCCGCGATCATGGTCACGGCGATCATCCTGAACGAGCGTCCGCTCTGCGAGCTGTTGCTGATCGCTCCGACCATCGCTGTCGCGGGGATCAGCTACGATCAGGCTTTGGGGATTATCGCGCTCGATGAGGATCTGCTGAAGGTTCTTCATCCGCAGCCGCATTTGAAGACGATCACGCATCGGATCACCGGCGCGGTCCTGGCGATCAAATCGGCCGACCCGAAAGTCGTGACGGGGACCAAAGCGGCCTATGTGCTGATCGACGAACTGCACGAGTTTGCAGAGATGTCCCGTGCGGCGGCCGTGATGCGCGAGATCAAGGGCGGGCTCGCCGCCCGTCCCGACGGGTTCTTGCTGACGATCACGACCCAGTCGAAGAAGCCGCCCGCAGGCGTCTTCAAGTCGGAGCTGTCGAAGGCTCGGGCGGTGCGGGATGGTGACATCGTTTTGCCTCTGTTGGCGGTGCTGTACGAGCTGCCGCAATCCTTGGCCAAGGACGGTGGTTGGAAGGATCCGAAGACCTGGGCCATGGTCAATCCGGCACTCGGTGCATCGGTTCAGCCCGAGTTCTTGGCCGACGAATTGATTGCGGCCGAGGCCGACGGGATCGAGGCGCTGGTTCTTCTGGCGAGCCAGCACTTCAACGTGCAGATCGGCATGGGGCTACGCGCGGACCGTTGGCCCGGCGCGATCCATTGGGAAAAGTGCGGAGATCCCGATCTGACCTTGGACGAACTGATCCGGCGCTCGGAGGTTTGCGTTGTCGGGGTTGATGGCGGCGGGCTCGACGATCTTTTCGCTCTGGCCGTCATCGGTCGCGACAAGGAGACGCGCGATTGGCTGCATTGGGCACATGCCTGGGCCTATCCGGACGTGTTTGAGTATCGCAAAGAGATCGCGCCCCGCCTTCGGGACTTCGAGGCGGCAGGTGATCTGACGCTTTGCGAAACTGTTGGCGACGATGTGCGCGGGGCTGTGGATGTCATCGAGCAGCTCGAGGAAGCGGGATTGCTGCCGATGGATACACCCGCGATCGGGCTCGATGCTCACGGTATCGCCGAGCTTCTGGACGAGCTCGAGGCCCGCGGCTTCGGCGATGATCGCCTGATCAGCGTCGGGCAGGGATGGAAGCTCCAGCAAGCCGTTGTGACATTGCCGCGCCGCCTGAAGAACCGGCAGCTTGTTCACGGTGCCAGCGACATGATGGCGTGGAACGTCGGCAACGCCAAAGCGGAGCTGAAGGGCAGCAATTACATCGTGACCAAGCAGGTTGCCGGCAGCGCCAAGATCGATGCGCTGATGGCCACCTTCAACGCGGCGATGCTGATGTTTGGCAATCCGGTGGCCTCTGGTCGCTCGGTTTACGAAGAACGCGGGATTTTGGTGATCTGATGGGATATTTTAACCGCCTTGGCGCGGCGCTGCTCGGTCAAGGCGGGGTAAAAGCTGCGGTGTCCGACAGCCCGCCCAGCTATGAGCTGACCGATCCACGCATCGTCGAATTGATGACGGCGCTCGGCCGGATCGAGAGCGGGGCACAGGTCTCGGTCGCCAGCGCCCTGCGCAACACGACCGTCTTTCGCTGTGTCAGCCTGATCAGCTTTGCGATGGGGATGCTGCCTTTGCAGCTGCACCACAGCAAGGACCGCAGCAAGGCGCGCGAGCATCCGCTTTATGCTTTGCTCGCGGTCCAACCGAACGATTGGCAGTCGGCCTTCGACTTCAAGTCGTGGATGCAGTTGCAGGCGCTGGTGCGGGGCGATGCTTTCGCGTTGATCGTGCGCAGTATGGGCCGCCCGATCCGGCTCGTGCCGCTAAAGCCGGGCACGGTGACGGTAATACAGCGTGCAGATTGGGCCGTCGAATACCACTACCAAGCCTCGCGCGGCGGCAAACGGATCTTTGGTGCAAGCGAGATTCTGCATCTGCGCGGTCTGTCGGAAGACGGGTTGCGCGGCATGTCGTTGGTCAAACAGGCGGCAGAGGCGATCGGGCTGGCCGCTCAGGCCCAAAAGGCAGCGGGGCGGCTGTTCAAACAGGGCATGATCGTCGGCGGCATCCTGAAGCATCCAAACAAGCTCAGCCCGGAGGCAT
This sequence comes from Paracoccus cavernae, assembly GCF_042430175.1. Lineage (NCBI taxonomy): Bacteria > Pseudomonadati > Pseudomonadota > Alphaproteobacteria > Rhodobacterales > Paracoccaceae > Paracoccus > Paracoccus cavernae. The sequence continues at coordinate 3,324 of NZ_JBHMDZ010000035.1, forward strand.
TCGAGCGCCTGAAGGCCAGCCTCGAGGCGCGGCGCGGGGCCGAGGGTGCCTATAAAGAGATGATCCTCGAAGAGGGGATGTCCTGGGATACGCCCGCTTCGACCAGTCGCGACAGCCAGCATCTGGAAATGCGGGGCATGCAGATCGAGGAGATCGCGCGGGTCTTTGGCGTCCCGCGCCCGCTGCTGATGCTTGACGACACCTCATGGGGCTCGGGGATCGATGTGCTTGGCCAGTTCTTCGTGCGCTATGGCCTCGCGCCATGGTTCACGGCTTGGGAGCAGGCGATCCGCCGTTCGGTTCTGACCGGCGCGGAAAAGGAAGATCTTTACGCCAAGTTCAACGACGGTGCGCTCCTGCGCGGTTCGATGAAAGACCAGTCCGATTTCTTCGCCAAAGCGCTCGGCGCCGGCGGCCACCATCCTTGGATGACCACCAAAGAGGTCCGCGACCTGCAGGACCTGGGCGAGATCGATCCCAAAGACTTGCCGCCCGCTTTGGGCCAGCGAAAGGAGAAGGGCGATGAGCCTTCGCAAACTGCCTGAGATTTCTGCGGCGCGGCTACCGACGGTTTGCGCCTTCGAGCCGGACGCCGATGCGGTCGAGCGCTGGAGCCCAGGGGTGACGGCCGCTGTCTCGGGCGAAACGACGATCAGCATCCTCGATGTCATCGGTGAGGATTACTGGAGCGGTGGCGGCGTGACTTCGAAACGGGTTGCAGCTGCTTTGCGCGCGATCGGCGAACAGGATGTTGTGGTCGACATCAACTCGCCCGGTGGGGACTTTTTCGAGGGCGTGGCGATCTATAACGCTCTGCGCGCTCACCCGCGCAAGGTCACGGTGCGCATCATTGGTCTCGCAGCTTCCGCCGCCTCGGTCATTGCGATGGCTGGCGACGAGATCCAGATCGGAAAGGCGGGCTTTCTCATGATCCACAACTCTTGGGTCATGGCGATCGGCAACCGCCACGATCTCGCCGATGCGGCGCGGACGATGGAGCCCTTCGACGATGCCATGGCCACGGTATACAGTGATCGGGCAGGTGTCGAGAAAGCCAAAGCCGCCGAATGGATGGACGGCGAGACATGGTTCAACGGCGCGCAGGCTTTGCAGGAAGGCTTGGCCGATAGCTTCCTCTCTGCCGATGCTGTCGCCGAAGACAAGGCCAAGGCCGAGGCTGTACGCGGGGTGAATGCCACGCGCCGGATCGATGCCCGCCTCGCCAAAACTGGAATGCCTCGGACGGAACGCCGCGCGCTTCTGGCCGAGCTGAAAGGGGGCATGCACGGCGCTGTCCCGCCCGCTACGCATGACGCTGGCGCACTGGTCGCAGCCCTCGCTGCGGCATCCCTGACAATCCGGTCATAACGGAGGTATCCCATGACCAAACACTTTCCTCCCGCGAAAGCTCGCGGGATTGTCGCCGTGCGCGCCGATGGTGATGCGCTGACAATGATCCGGGCGCTGAATTCTGACTGGCAGGCGCATAAGGACGCGCAGGCGGAAAAGGACAAGCAGCTCGCCGCCCGCTTCGACGACGTGGTCACGACCGACAAGCTCGCCAAGATCGAGGCTTCGGTCGGCGCGCTCACCGGCGCGCTCGACGATGCCAATGCCAGGCTCGCAGCACTGACGCTGAACGGGACCGGCGCACAGGACGAGCGCAGCGAGGAAGAGCGCGACTATTCCGCCAAGTTCGACGCGTGGTTTCGCTCGGGCGAGGGCGAGCGCGACTTGAAGGCGCTGGCCAAGGCCGGCGGGATCAAGGCGGCCTATTCGGTCGGCTCCGACCCCGATGGCGGATATACCGCGCCGGTGGAATGGGATCGCACCATTACCGACAGGCGCGTGGAAGTTTCGCCGATGCGGCAATATGCGGGCGTCCAGTCGGTTTCGGGGCAGGGCTTCAAAAAGCTCTACAACGTCCACGGCACGGCGGCGGCGTGGGTTGGTGAAACCGATGCGCGCGCGCAGACTGACGGATCGAAACTGGTCGAGTATGAATTTGCCTTTGGCGAGATCTATGCCAATCCGGCAGCGACCGAGCGGATCCTCGAGGACAGCGAGATCGACATCGCCAACTGGCTCGCCGGTGAGGTCAATACCGAGTTCGCGCGTCAGGAAGGCCTTGCCTTCATCAACGGCGACGGCGTCAACAAGCCCAAGGGTCTGTTGCGCTATGATGCCGCGACCGAGACCGCGCTTCCGGCTGCGCAGCGTCACCCCCTCGGGCCGGTTGGCGAGGTTGTCAGCGGTGATGCGGCCGCACTGACCCCCGACGGTTTGATCGACCTGATTTACGATCTTCCCGAGGACCGTTCGACCGGTGCGGCGCTTTACGCAAACCGCAAGACCCATGCGGTCATCCGCAAGATGAAAGACGGCGACGGCAATTTCCTGTGGTCGCCGCCCTTCCAGGCGGGACAGCCCGCTCAGGTTTTGGGGCAGGCGATCCGCGAATTGTCGGGCCTTCCGGACGTCGCTGCCAATGCCGTGCCGATCGTCTTCGGCAATATGGCGGAGGGTTACCGGATCTTCGATCGCGTCGGCATTTCGGTGCTGCGCGATCCCTACACCAACAAGCCTTTTGTCATGTTCTACACCCGCAAACGCGTCGGCGGCGGGCTGTGGAACCCTGAATGGCTGCGTTACCACCGCGTCGCAGCCTGATCCGGCGCGGTGCGTTGAACCGGAGGGGCGGCATTGCCGCCCCTTTCTTTCGGCAACAGGAGGCCAATCATGGCAAAGCTGACCAAGGCCATCACCGGCGTGCCGGATGGTGAAATCTACCCGCAAGAGATTCCGGCAGGGGCCGAATGCCCGCCCGCCCTGCATGATTATGCCGCCAGCATCGGCGCCTTTGAAGAAGTGACGGACGGCGATGTGATGGTGTCCGTCGAATTCGATCCGCACTCGAATGCCGCCTATCAGGAGGCGCTGGCCGAGCTGCAGCGTATGGCGGGAGATCTCGATGCACGCTCGGAAGCGCTCGATGCCCGCGAAGCCGATCTTGTTGCTCGTGCGCAAGATTTGGACCTCCGCCACGCCGATCTGGAGACGTGCGACGCGGATCTGGCGGTGCGTGTTGCAGCTTTCGAAGCGAGCCAAGCCGCGAATCCGGCGGATGCGGGCCAAGCTGTGGAAGACGCAGATCTCGACAAGGCGGATGCCCCGAAGGCAAAGCGGGGTGCCAAGACTGACGCGGGCGAGCCGTCGGCATGATCCCGCGCCGCATCGTCCCGCCGGTCGATCAGTTGGTCATGCTCGAGGATGCCAAGGCGCATTGTCGGGTTGATGGTGACGACAGCAACGTGCTGATGCAGGGCTATATCGACGCCGCGATGGCTTATCTCGACGGCTATCGCGGCGTGCTTGGCCGGTGCATCATGGCGCAGGATTGGGAAATCGACCTGGCTTGCGCGGGTCGTCATCGCTTGCCGCTGCCCGATGCAATCTCGGCCAGCGCGCGCGATGCCGCGGGTGATCCGGTCGCGGTCGAGCTCCACCACGATGCGCGCGGCAGCAGCGTCACGATTGCAGGTCCAGCCACCGTCAGCTTCAAGGCGGCGCTACCGGAAGAATTGCTGCCGAGCCTGCGCGTCGCAGCCCTGCTGCTGATCGGGCATTGGTTCGAGAACCGCGAGGCGGTCTCGGAGCGGTCTATGGCCAGCCTGCCGATGTCGGTCGATGCCCTGATCGCCCCGATCCGGTGGTATGCGCCATGACGGCGGGAATGCTCTCGAAGCTCGCCACCTTTCAGCGGCCGCACAAAGCCAAAGATGCCGACGGTAAGGTTATCCATACCTACCCTGAAGCCTTCAAGGCTTGGGTCAATCTCAAGCCGCTGCGCGGTGGCGAAAGCGTCATGGCATCGCGGATGCAATCGCGGGCGCCCGCGATCGTGACCTTTCGGACCTCGACGCAGGCGCGCGAGGTCACCTCTGAATGGCGGGTGGTGATCGACGGGCGGATCTATGAGACCAAAGAGGATCCGCGCGAGACACAGGACCGGGCCTTGTTTGAGATGCTGGTCGAGGGTGGTGGCAATGCGGGCAGGTAGAGCGATCCGTCAGGCGGTCATCGCGCGCCTCGAGGCCGAGGTTCCGGCGCTGACCGGTGTTTATGACAGAGCCACCGAAAGTGAGGCCTATCCGTATGTCTCGCTCGGGCCGAGCTTCTGGAATGATGAGAGCGTCGAGTGCATCGAGGCCCGCAGCTACACGCTTCAGGTCGATGTTTGGTGCACCGACGGAAAGGGGGCGGCCGAGGATGTCGTGGACGATGTCTCGACCGCGCTCAACGGCTGGATGGATCAGGACGCGGTAACGGCGCATCCTGCGCGCGTCACGCTGGTTCGCGTCATGGATGATCCGACAGGATGTGTGCATGGGGTCGTGCAGGTCGAGGTGGAGGTGGAAGGGTAGGTTACCTTCGCACCTTTCCGGGATTCGACCTTATACGACGAATGGGTGATTGCTGCTGTTTCAACCTCCGTACAGGCTCTCAGTATCGAAATCGCTTAGGGAGTGAGCCAATGGATTGGAACGCTAATAGAAGCCACCTGATGGGAGGTGTCGGCAAGCTTGCTCAACTGTCCCCGGACACGGTGCAGGGATATCTGACTGCGAGTGGCGCTGGAAAGAAGACCGGACATCTCGACGAAAAGACGCGCCAACTGATTTCGTTGGCAGTTGCTGTGACCACCCGTTGCGATGGCTGTCTCTCGGTTCATTCGAATGAGGCTCTGAAGGCTGGAGCCACTCGCGAAGAGGTCGCAGAAGCATTGGGAGTTGCCGTTGCAATGAATGCCGGCGCGGCCTTGGTATACTCGACGCGCGCACTTGAGGCTTTTGACAACGCCGACAAGAGCTGATCAACGACATTTTCCGGGCGTGATGTGCCCTTCATAAAGCTTTTTAAAAGCCCCTTACGAGGGGCTTTTTCATGTCGCGTAGCAGGATGGATCAGGACGCGGTGACGGCGCATCCCGCGCGCGTCACGCTGGTTCGCGTCATGGACGATCCCTCGGGGTGCATTCATTGCGTTGTGCAGGTCGAGATCGGTGTGGAGGCTTAAACTTTTTGCGAGCAAACGCGCGGGCAACAATGTCGTCGGCTTTGAGCGCCCCAACTATCGGGGGGCTCAGCAGTTCAAGAATACGCTAGAATTGACGCCTCGATAGCCCCTACATGTTGATAGAGGTCCGACGGCGATGACACGCGGATCTTGGTTTCATTCTTCTCCGTGTCAAAAACGCCCAGGTTTTTTGTCGTCGTCGAGTTGAAGTATAGGCGGCAGATTGGCCTTCGGTTGTTGTCGTCCATCAAGATGGCGCAATAGCTTTTAGCATCTCGCAAGGTGACGCGATCGATTGGAACATGCTTCGCTGCAATAGCTCGAACGATCATAAAAGCTTCGCGTTCTTCATCGGTTGTAACGATCTCCCCGTCACCTTCTTGAGCATCGTCGTCCGCTTGAGATTGGGTGCTTGAGATCTCCGGGCGTAGTGTGATGCTCAGCTTGTCTTGGATTCTGTCTCTAATGATTTCGTCCAATGCCGATTGGATCGCGGGTCTCAGCACTTCTGTCACGCCCTTAGTGATAGCTCCGTCATGGATTTGCCTGCCGATAAGTCGCACAAAGTCGTCGTCTGGGTCGTCCAGTTGCTTCTTTAGGTAGGCCGCAGCTTGTTGGGTGTACTTCAGATTGGATGCCGCCTCGATAATGGATTCGATCGCAAAACTGCCCTTCTGAAAGCGCGCCAACTCGTCAATGTCCGCCTTGTCGTACTTCTGGAAATTGAACGTAAAAAACGGCTTCTTGTCCATTTTGTTTGGTTCGTCTGTGTCGGAAAAGAACCACGCTTCCCTTCCGTTTGTCAGGATCGCCAGTCTGGCTTCAGTCACCGAAAAATAGCGGAAAAGCTGGCTGAACTGTGCCTCTCCTAGGCGAGTGCTGACCGGCTTCGCCTCTATGAGCATAGCAATTTTTCCATCGATTTTTACGACAAAGTCGACCTTTTCGCCTTTTTTGACACCCACATCGGCAATGAACTCCGGCGTGACTTCGTCCAGATTAAAAACGTCAAATCCAAGCGCTTGGATAAATGGCAGAATAACAGATGTTTTCGTAGCCTCTTCAGTTAAGGCCTGGCGCTCAGCTGTTTTTGACCTGGTGGCAAGGGCATCTATACGTTCTGAAAAAATGGACACTGATCCCTCCATTGATGCGATTTTACTCAACCGTAAGCGGATCGTTGCCGATTCTGGGAGTCTTATTAATGGTCAACGGAATTCCACAGATGCAGGCGATGTTTCGACGCAAGGCCAAGGCGGTGATCGCAGCGGCTCGGACATCGGCAAAGCAGGGCGGTGATGAGGTCGCCGATGCAGTCCGTTACCTGGCGCCACGCGATCAGGGCGAACTGGTGGCGTCGGTGCGCGTTGAGCAGGCCGATACAGTCAAAACCCGAAAGGGAGACCGCGAGTTTATCGGTGTTATTGTCAAAGCGGGTGATGCGAGCACGACCATTAGTAATGACGCCGGTGAGATCTTCCAGAACGCGCGCATTCAGGAGTTTGGCACGAAAAACATGCCGGCCAACCCATTCTTTTTCCCGGCTTGGCGGCTAAATCGCGCGCGCATTCGCAGCCGCATCAGCGGTAGCGTATCCAAAGCATGGAAGAACGGTTGATATGCGCAAAAGAAAGCAATGGCTGGTCGTTCTATACTTCGAATGGTCGCCGAGCAGGAATGTCGTGATGACCTTTCCGGTCGGGCAAATCCTGTCCGGCCTGACGCGCGCCTGTATCCGGCACGCGGGGGACTGCATCCAAGAGATCAGGGCAGAATAGCCCTGCCGCCCATTCAGCTGCCCTTGGGCAAGGCGCTGCAACTAAATAGGAGCCAGTCATGGCTAAACCGACCACCTACGTTGGGTCGAGCGTTGCCTTGTTTCTGCAGGGTACGCCGATCACGACCTGGACGCGCCCCTGCGGCTTGACCAACCATACGATCACTTTCTCCAAGAACACCCAAGATACTACCGTTCCCGATTGCGATGACCTTGAAGCGGCAGCGTGGGTCGAGCGTGGCGTGGAAAGCCTCGATATGAATGGGTCCGGCTCTGGCGTTCTGGCTGCCGAGTCGGTTGAGCGTTGGTGGGAAGCATTCAATTCAAACGAGAGCATCCCGGCTCGCCTCTACGTCGGCGCTCCGACCGATACCGCCAACGGTCACTATTGGGCAGGAAACATCCACCTCACCCAGTTCGAGGTAACCGGCGAGCGCGGCGGAAAAGCGCAGGTGAACATCTCCTTCGTTTCGGACGGCGAGGTCACCTATAACGATGTGACGGCACCCTGATGGATCCCGCCGTTCTGAACTGGCCTTGCGGAGAGGATCCGTTTCTTCTCCGCATAGGCGAGCTTGAAGCGCTTGACGATCTTACCGCCGAAGGTGTTCTCGACCTGCGGTGGCGGTTGGCTCAGGGCGCGCACCGAGGGAGTTTGGCCTATGCGCCCGTAAAGGTTCGCGAGGTCATTGCCTGCCTCCGCTTGGGGTTGATTGGTGCAGGGATGGACCGCGCCACGGCAGAACGCAAATCGCGCCAAGCGTTCGAGGAAGGCGATATCGGCGCCTTGAACCTCATTGCCTTCACGATTTTGAGCAATGCGTTCGCAGGCAAGGAGCATGATCCCGTGGGGGAGGCGCAAGCGGGGGAGGTGACGGCGAAGGTCAGCGTATCCGCTTCTCCCGCCTCTACGGCAATGGCGTCGCACTCGGGTTCACGCCGGCCCAAGTCAAAGAAATGAGCATGTGGGAGCTGACGGCCTGCCTTGACGGTTGGAACCGGGCTCAAGGGGGCGGGCATCGCCATAACGGCGATCCGTTCACTGACCAAGAGTATGACGCGCTTGTTGCGCTAGGAGAGAGCTGGAATGGCTGAATCTGACGGTGGGCTCGAACTTCCGATCGGTCTGACCGAGAAAAAGTTCGCCCAGCAGCTGGCGCGCATCGAAGCAATGGCAATCAAAACCTCGCGACGCGCTGAAGAGGCCTTCAAGAAATCGAACGCCGCGTCGGCCCGGTCATTTGCGGCCCTCGAGCAGTCAGCAGGTCAATCGTTCCGCGGGCTGCAACAGGCCCTGAAAATCGGTGGCGGGCTGCTTGCAGGTGGTTTTGTCGCCAATCAGGTCAGGCAATTTCTGCGCCTATCGGATGCGGCAACCAAGATGCGCAACTCGCTTCGCGTGGCAGGTTTGAACGGCGAAGAGCTTTCCAGCGTTTACGGAAAGCTGTTCCAGTCGGCTCAGCGCAACTCGGCTCCCATCAGCTCGCTTGTCGATCTCTATTCAAAGCTGTCTTTGACGCAAAAGGAGCTCGGCGTCAGTAGCGATGAGCTGATCCGCTTCACAGACGGGATTGCTGTTGCGCTGCGTGTAGGGGGCACCGATGCCCAGGCGGCCAGCGGCTCGCTCTTGCAGCTGTCGCAGGCGCTTGGCGGTGGCGTCGTGCGTGCCGAGGAATTCAACTCGATCCTTGAGGGCACGCCGACGATCGCGCAGGCGGTTGCGCGCGGGCTGAAAGAGGCGGGTGGTTCGGTCGCCGAGCTGCGCAGGCTGGTGGTCGACGGTAAGGTTTCCAGCAGCGCTTGGTTCCGCGCGTTTCAAGTCGGATCGGAGGAATTGCGACGGCAGGCCGAAACCTCGCAAACCACGGTGGGCCAAGCCTTCACCAAGCTCGGCAACAGCATCCTTGATGTGGTCGGCGAGTTCGACAAGGCGTCGGGCGCTTCGGCATCCTTCGCGCGCGCGATCGGGTCGCTCGGCGACGGGCTCGACAGCTTCGACGCTGAGGGCTTTATCGCGCGCATTCGCAGCATCGCGCAGGCCTTTTCCGAGGCGGAGGCCGCGGGGACCGTGTGGCTCAACAATATCGGGAACGCCGATATCTGGAGCAGGCTGAACGAGGCCACAGGCACCACCGTCAACGGCCAATTCGTCAACCCCGATTTCAATGACGCTCAAGCCAAGATCGGGGTGATGGAGGGCGAGATTGAAAAGCTTCAGGCTCAGATCGAACACCAGACGACTTTGGGTTTCGATCCGAGCGAAGCCATTGCACGACTGGCCCAGCTCCGCAGCGAACTTGCCGCGTTCAAGGCCGAGGCATCGGGCATCGCGCAGTTTGTGACCGACCTTAAAACCCGCACACCGGTCGAGGCGCCGGCGGCTGTCACTACCGGAGAATTCTATGATGGCACGGGGTATAAGCCCCCGACGCCAGCTCCTGTTTCCGCCCCAGTCAGCATCGCAGACTTTCCGACAGCTCCCACGAAACCAAAGGGTGGATCGGGTGGCGGCGGACGGAAGAAAACTGGCGGTGGCGGCTCCAAGCGCGATAAGAGCCCCGCGGACATTCTTGGCATTGGCGCGGATGAGGTTCGCGATATCGAGAGGTCGATTCAACTCATCGGTTTGACCACGAAAGAGGCCGCGACTCTCGAGGCGCAATGGGAAATGCTCGACGCGGCGAAAAAAGCAGGCGTTCCGGTCAATGATAAGCTCAATGCTCAAATTGCGGCCCAGGCCGAACAGGTCGGTAATTTGGCAGCCGAGCTTGAGGCTGCCGAGGTGAAGCAGCAGCAATTCGATGATGCGATTGACGGGATCGCAGATTCCTTTGCCGGTGCGCTATTGGCAGGCGAAAGCCTACGCGATGGATTGGCGCAGGTGCTCAAACAGATCGCGAGCGATATTCTCGGCAGCGGGATCCGTGATGCGCTGCGTTCGCAGTTTGCGGGCACGGGCGGCGGCGGGTTTCTCTCCAGCCTGCTTGGCGGCTTCTTCGGCGGCGGGGACGCCCTGTCAGGCGCCCTTCGCGGCGCAGGCCTCCCCGCGCGCGCCAATGGCGGCAGCGTCCGATCGGGACAGGCTTATCTGGTCAACGAGAACACCGCGAACAGCGAGGTCTTCGTGCCGTCGATGAGCGGGGCGATCCTCAACGTGCCGCAGGCGCAGGCAGCGCTGCGGGGCGGGCAGGGCGGAGGCAACGCAACCTTCGCCCCTCAAATCCATATTGCCGGCGACGCCAGCGAAAAGACGATCCAGATCATGGAGGCCATGCTGGCGCGCGAGAACGACAAATTCGTCTCGCGATGGCGGCTGGCGCAGAAAGAAGTCGGTCAGAGGACATAATGCCGGAAATTATTGATTGGCCGTGTGATCTCGGCGTCCGCGATACCGACTTCTTCCTGAAGTGGACCACGCGAAGCGCCGGAAGATCACTCGCGGGCCACGAACAGATCGTCGGCGTCAATGCGGCGGTCTGGGAGGTCTCGCTCACCTTTGCGCGGACCTTCGACGGGGATCGCCTGCGTCGGTTCGAGGCGCTGGTCGCGCGTATGCGTGGGCGCCAGAACGTCGCGGCCCTCTGCGTCTGCGACCCCTATCGCTATGGCCCGCGCGTCGCGCCCCAGCAGTGGCCGCATGATGACGGGACGTGGTTCTCGGACGGGACGGGCTATGCAGACGGCCCGACCGGTGCGATGCAGCCGCTTCTCGCGAGTGCACCCGCCGCCGTCGGCGCGACCTCGGTTTCGGTCGGGTTGACCAATCCGGTGCGGCCGAACCTGCGGATCGGCGACATGTTTTCGCGCAGCGGCTTTCTTTACCGCACGGTCGGGGTCGCAGGCAATGTCGTGCAGTTCGAGCCGCCTTTGCGCCGCGCGATTGCGGTTGATGACTCACTTACGACCAACCCGCCCAAGTTCTTCGGACGCTTTGCGACGGATGACGAAGGTCGGCGTGTCCGCGAGAACCTCAAATGGGGCGCGCAGGTCACCGTCAATTTCGTCGAAGCTTTCGATCGGTAGGGGGGATCGGCCGCGCGGGCGATGGCGCTAAGCTTTGGCCGGGAACGCTTCCGCAGTTGCGGATTGCAGCGTGAGCCTGAGGTTTGAGAGGGCGTCGGCCCGGTAGGGATGATCCTCGATCGTGATGCGGGCGAT
>NZ_JBHMDZ010000036.1:0-18678 GCF_042430175.1 Paracoccus cavernae
ACTGTTTTCTGATCCTCCTCAGTCTCGTCGCCACAAGCGCTCGACACGCTTGTCGTTCACCTGCCACCCGGCATCCCGCAACATTCTCGATCAATCCATAGGGACGCACACCGCGGGTCAGGTTGGGTACAACGACAAGCGTGCAGGATGCGACGATTGCGCTATCCATCTCTGCTATGAAGATCGCGCTTCCCTGATAGGCTTGGAAGCGGCCAAAGCTTGCCTCCAGCGCTGCGCGATCTGGTTGCGGATCTTCGGGATGCAGATGGCGATAGAGCTCGGCGATCTGTTGGAGATCGCGGTGGTTTGCGCTTCGGGTTCGGGGCCGTGTCTCTGCCATGCTTTTGAGCATGACGGAGGCTTTGCCTTTTTCCCAGCTTCGTTTTTCATTTATGAACGCAAAAAGCGCCCATTTTGGGCGCTGTTTTTTTGGATATTGGTTGCGGGGACAGGATTTGAACACTGTTTCGCAATATCCAAGGTCCTCGGAATACCTATGCGAAGATAGTTCGAGTTCGAATCTCGTTCCTAAGCCGCTCTTGGAAATCACCAGGCAGGGATCAACTCTCTCGGCGACGGGGAATGGCTGGCGTGCAGGCATGGCACGCATCGTCGCCGCCAGAATCGCAAAGTCCATTCGGCTATGGACACGGACACCGGCGACATTCGGGCGGTGAAATTTACCTCGAGCCGCAAAGATGACAGCCCGGTTCTACCCCAGCTTTTGAGCCAGATCCCGCTGGATGAGGACATCGGGACCGTGACGGGCGACGGTGCCTTCGATACACGGCGCTGCCACAGCGCAATTCTGGATCGTAGCGGCACGACGATCATACCCATCCGCAGAAACGGTCGCCTGTGGAAGGAGGACTGTCCAGCCGCCAGAGTACGCAACGATATCCTGCGTGCGACCAAGCGCTTCGGCCGGTCCACTTGGAAGCAATGGGCGGGTTATCATCTCCGAAGCCGGATCGAGGCGAAGATGCGGTGCGTCAGATCCTTCGGCGAGCGCATCGCCTCACGCGATCCCTATCGTCAGACCACCGAAATCCAGATCTGCATCGCGCTGATGAACCGTTTCCGTGCCCTCTGCGCTACCGAGATTGAGCGCGTAACTTAAGCCTGAACGGGAAAGGGGGAATTTCGAACTCGCTCCGAACTCAGCAACATGTATAAGCGCCCTCTGCGCAAGAGGGTTTGTGGAGCAGTTTCGCGCGCTGTCGGGTGCTGACATGTATCCGGGCTCTCTTGCGGCCATCGTCATGCCGCCGGCCCGTATGGTGTTCGCGGATCAGGTCGCATATCAGCGCCGCGTGCTCGAAGGCACTTTGTTGCAGGCTGATCTCTCTGATCCCGTCTTACGGCCGTTGCGCCAAACGTCTCCTTGCCCTCTTTTGCTCCAACGTCCTCGCGACCTTGACGGCTTATGCCGCTGCAGCCGGAGCTTGTATACGTCACCGTGGTCCATCATAGCCCAGACGATGCGCGCCATGTTGTTCGCCAGAGTCACCCGCACCAGCATCGGCGGCTTGCGCGTTAGCATACCGCCCAACCAGGTGCCTGGTCGTGTCGAGACATGCACGTGCCGTTTGATTATCACGCTCTTGGCGTCGATGATCAGCAGTCGCCGCAGAGCCCGTTCCCCGATCTTCGTCGTGGCGCCAAGCCGCTGTTTGCCGCCTGTCGAATGCTGGCGGGGCATGAGCCCGAGCCATGCTACAAAGTCCCGGCTTTTCCGGAATACTTCGGGCGAGGCGCCAGCGTGGCGATGGCCGTGGTGATCAGGGGCCGATGCCCGGGATCGTCATCAGGCGCAGTGCGACCTCGTTTCCCTTGGCCCGTCGGCTGATCTCTGCGTCCAGCTTCCCGATCTCCGTCTCGAGGTGCCATAGCGCCGCAACCCGCACATCAAGCGTGGCGCGGGCCTCGGCAGGCAGGCCGCTGTCCAGGTCTACGATTATCGCAATCAGCCGCGCAGCATTTGCAGCACCCTGTGGCACGATCTGACCGAACTCGCCCAAATGCCCACGCAGGGCGTTGATCGCCTGTGTGCGCTGCCGGATCAGAATCTCCCGCATGCGGAAGACCATCGCTGCCACTTGCGTCTCTGCACTCTTCACCGGCACGAAGCGCATCGTCGGGCGCTGAGGCGCTTCGCAGATCGCCTCTGCAACAGCGGCATCATTCTTCTGGCGCTTGACGAAGGGTTTCACTTTGGCGGGAGGGATCCACCGCACCTCGTGCCCGAGCTTGCCAAAGCTCGCTGCCCCAGAGTTGTGCGCCGCCGCAGGCTTCCATCGCCACCGCACACGGCGCCAGGCGGCGAAAAAAAATCCAGAACCTGATCCCGTCTCAGCTTCATGCGCAGCGCCGCCCGCCCCGTGGCGTCGGCGCCATGCGCCTGAAACACATTCTTCGCCAGATCGAGCCCACCCGTGATTATCTCCGACCTGACCGCTCCCCTCTATGGATCTTGAGAGATCCACCTTGGCATACAGATGCCGTCAGGCGGTGGTTACATCATCAACGCTCTGTGCGCTCATGGTGTCGGTCGCAACACTTCCTCGCGAACCCAGGCGCGGTCGGCCAACTTAGCGATGATGCCCTTGGCGTCTTTATGGTCCAATGTGAACTCGTCCTGACCCCCATTGGCTTTGTCGAGAATCTTGCGGCCGCCTGGGCAGAGGCCTAGAGCCTTGAGATGGCTCCATGCCAAGGCTGCAAATTCAAGCGCTGCGGGATCTTGGATCAGCGCTTCGTAGCCCTCTTTGCCTGTAGTGATGACCACCGCGTCGAAAATGAGCGAAGGCGTGCCGGCAAGCTGGCCGTCAGCCGGAAGAACGGAGCCGTCCGACAGCTTGGCGCCGCCAACCTTCTGGCTGACGATCATGCAGCTTGCGCCGGCCGCTTCGGCCTCGGCTTGAAGCGCCTTTACGACCGCAACATCTGCTCCATCGCCAACCAAAACGCCCAGCTTGCGCCCTTTAGGCGCAGGCGGCTTGTGTTTCAGGATCGACAGCGCTGGTGAGGGCGGCAGATCCACCGCTTGCCTTGCGGCCGGAGCAGCGCCCGGAAGCTTGTCCACGCCAAGGCCGTTTGCGACCCGCTGCGCCACCTCGTCGTCGATGTTGCGCAACTGTGCGAGGACGGCTTCGCGGACGGCTTTGATGCCGACCTTGGACAGCTCGAACACCAGCGCTCCTATGACATGATTGAGCTCTGGCTTTGACAGCGACCGCAGAAACATGCGCGGTTGGCTATAGTGATCGGCAAAAGTCTCCGAACGCAGCCGAACCTTCTGGGTCGCATCATTGCCCAAGGCGTCCGTGTCGGTGGTGCTTTGAAAGCCGCCCTTCGCATCGGCCCGAGGTCCGCCGATTTCTCCGGCCTTGGCAAGCGAGTTCGGCTCGTAATTGGCGCGGCCTTTCGGGACCTGCGTTTGGATCATACCGTCGCGCTGGAAGTTGTGCATGGGGCAGCGCGGAGCATTGATCGGGATCTGATGGAAGTTCGTGGTCCCCAGCCTGGATTTTTGCGTATCGAGATAGGAAAACAGCCGCCCCTGCAGAAGAGGATCTGCCGAAAAATCCATACCTGGCAGAATATTCGACGGCAGAAAGGCGACTTGATCGTTTTCGGCAAAATGGTTGTCGGGGTTACGGTTCAAGGTCATCGTCCCGATCAGCTGGACCGGCACTTCTTCCTCGGGGATCAACTTGGTCGCATCGAGGATGTCATAAGGCTGTCTGGCCGCCCAATCGGGGTCGATAACCTGAATGCCCAGATCCCATTCGGGATAGCTTCCCGCATTGATCGCCTCATAGAGGTCGCGGCGGTGGAAATCGTTATCGGCACCCTGAAGTTTCGCGGATTCGTCCCAGATCAGCGACTGGATGCCCGAACGCGGCTTCCAGTGATAGCGGACGAACGACCCTTTACCCTCGGAGTTGATCAGGCGGAAGGTGTGGATGCCAAAGCCTTCCATGAAACGCAGGCTGCGCGGAATGCCACGATCGGACATGGCCCACATCACATTGTGAAGCGTTTCCGGCATCAGCGAAACAAAATCCCAGAAGGTGTCATGGGCTGAAGCGGCCTGCGGATAGCCGCGGTCAGCTTCCATTTTCACCGAATGGACGAGATCGGGAAACTTCATCGCATCCTGGATGAAGAAGATCGGCGTGTTGTTGCCAACGAGATCCCAATTGCCTTCTTCGGTATAGAACTTCACCGCAAAGCCGCGAATGTCGCGTGGCGTATCGACCGAGCCAGCCCCGCCCGCCACGGTCGAGAAGCGAACGAACACATCGCAGCTGTTGCCCTTTTTCTGGAACAGCGCGGCGCGGGTCAGTTCGGGAATTGCCTTGTTGACCGTAAACGTGCCGTGTGCGACCGAGCCGCGCGCATGGACAATCCGCTCTGGGATCCGCTCATGGTCAAAGTGAAAGATCTTTTCGCGCAGGACGAGATCTTCAAGAAGCGTGGGTCCGCGCGTCCCGGCTTTGAGGCTGTTCTGGTTGTCCGCAATCGGCACCCCGTGGTTCGTGGTCAGACGGACGGCCTTGTCATCCGTCACCTGGTGGAGTTCGCCACCGTTGCCGGTTTCTCGCACAAACGGCGCGCTGATCGGGTCACTGTTGGTGCCATTTTGCTCCGGCACAGAAGCAGGGTTCTTTTCCGCATGGGTGTTCGATTTCGCCATAGCTTCCTCTCCTACGGGTGGCCTAACACATTCAGGTCCGCCAAGGTGTCAGCGGCACTGCGATCCTCGTTCCCCCTCAACGCGTCGCGAAGGACTTTGTTCACCTGTTGGGGGGGAAACTCTAGGAGCACGTCAGCTATGCGCCCCTGAGGTGACTAACTTAAGCATGGGTGCAGACAAAAATTGGACTGTTTTCAAGACATGAGGCACTTGCATAGCTATCTTATGTCTTTGCAAGTCAGTTGTTCCGACCCAGTTATCCCAAGATGATCCCGCCCCCGTCGGTCAAGCGCAAGGGAACCCCCAGATGATCCGCGCCGAAGAGATTTTGCACCCTCGCCCCGAAGGCCTTTATTGCCCGCTTGGCGATTTCTTCATCGACCCGATCCGCCCTGTCGAGCGCGCCTTGATCACCCATGCCCATGCCGATCACGCGCGCGCGGGCCATGGCAAGGTCTTGGCCAGCCGCCAGACCCTCGAGATCATGGCGATCCGCTATGGCGAGGATTTTGCCCGCGAAACCCAAGCGGCCGAGGGCGAAATCGCCCTGGGCGATGTCTCGGCCAGCTTTCATCCGGCGGGGCATATTCTGGGGTCGTGCCAGATCCGGCTGCTGCCGAAATCGGGGCCACGCATTGTCGTCTCAGGCGATTACAGCCGCAGGCCCAATCCGGTTTGTGCGCCCTTCACGCCGCTGGAATGCGAGGTTTTCATCACCGAGGCCACCTTCGGCCTGCCCGTGTTCCGCCACCCGGACCCCGCGTTTGAAATCGCCAAACTTCTGCGCAGCATGGAGGAATTCCCCGACCGTCACCACTTGATCGGAGGCTATGCGCTTGGCAAGACCCAGCGCCTGATCGCGCTGTTGCGGGCGGCGGGTTATGACGCGCCGATCGGGCTTCACGGAGCGCTGATCCGGCTGTGCCAATACCATATCTCGCAAGGAATCGACTTGGGACATCTGGTGCGCGTCGATGATCCCTCGGGGCCGAGGCTGGTGATCGCGCCGCCCTCGGCTTTTTCGACGCCATGGGTCCAGAGATTCAAGGATCCGGTGATCGGCTATGCCTCGGGGTGGATGGGCATTCGCGCGCGGGCGCGGCAAAGGCGGGTGGAACTGCCGCTGGTGATCTCGGATCACGTCGATTGGCCGGAACTGACCGGCACGCTGCAAGAAATCGCGCCGCAAGAGGTCTGGGTCACCCACGGCACAGAAGACGGCGTACTGCGGTGGTGCGCGTTGAACCAACTGCCCGCAAAGCCGTTGCGTTTGGTGGGCTATGAAGATGAACCCGAATGAAAGACTTCGCCGCGCTTTTGGAACGGCTGGCTTTTACCGGTGCGCGCAACGGCAAGATCGCGCATTTGCAGCACTACCTGCAAACCGCGCAAGACCCTGACCGCGGCTGGGCTCTGGCCGCGATCACGGGCGAGCTGACCTTGCGCAATGTCAGCCCAAGCCTGCTGCGAAAGCTGATCGGCGAGAGGGTCGACCCGCAGCTATTCGCGTTGTCCTATGATTTCGTCGGCGATCTGGCCGAAACCATCGCGCTTTTATGGCCCGAACCCACCACCTACTCCGATATGCCGCTGTCGCAAGCGATTGCGGTCCTTCAGGCCACGGGGCGCAAGGGCACGGAAATCGCGGCGGTTCTGGACCAGCTGCCCAAAGATGAAAGGCTGGCCTTTCTGAAGCTTGCCACCGGCAACCTGCGCTTGGGAATGTCGGCGCGGCTGGCTCGGGTGGCGCTGTCGGGTTTGGGCGCGGTCGAGATCTCGCAGATCGAGGAAATCTGGCACGGTCTTACGCCCCCTTACGAGGACCTTTTCCACTGGCTCGCCGGTGGCGATCTGCCGCAAAACCACGCGAAAGCGCCATTTCGTCCGGTCATGCTCTCGACCCCAACCACGCTGGATGAACTCTCGGCCCGGCCGCCCGAACGTTACATGGCCGAATGGAAGTGGGACGGGATCCGCGTGCAGGCGGTGGCCGACGGCGATACGCGCAGGCTATATTCGCGCACGGGCGACGACATCTCGCAGGCCTTCCCCGACGTGATCGAGATGATGGATTTCGAGGGCGTGTTGGACGGCGAGCTTCTGGTCGCGCACAATGGCGAGATCGCGGCCTTTGGCGAGTTGCAGCGCCGCTTGGGCCGCAAAACCGTGACCCGCGCGTTATGCGAGGAACTGCCCGCGCATCTGCGCCTTTACGATCTGCTGTCGTGGCAGGGCGAGGATTTCCGGCCCGAGCCGCTGTCCCTTCGCCGCGCCAAGCTGGAAAACCTGCACCTGCCCCATGCCGCGATTGATCTTTCGCCGCGGCTGGATTTCGCCTCTTGGGACGATCTCGCCGCCCTTCGCGCCGCCCCGCCCTCGGTGGTGATCGAGGGCGTGATGATCAAGGACCTCAACAGTGCCTATGTCGGCGGGCGACCGCGCGGGCCGTGGTTCAAGTGGAAGCGCGACGCGATGCGGCTGGATGCGGTGCTGCTTTACGCGCAATCGGGGCATGGCAAACGCTCGGGCTTTTACAGCGATTTCACCTTCGGCCTTTGGCATGACGGCGACCTTGTTCCGGTCGGCAAAGCATATTTCGGCTTCACCGATGAAGAACTGCGCGAGCTTGACCGTTTCGTGCGCAAAAACACCACCCAGCGCTTCGGCCCCGTGCGGCAGGTCGCGCCGGAACTGGTGCTTGAAGTCGCGTTCGAGGGCGTCAACCGCTCGGCCCGTCACAAGGCTGGGTTGGCGATGCGGTTTCCCCGCATTGCGCGCATCCGCTGGGACAAACCCGCAGCTGAGGCCGACCATCTTTCCGCGCTCGAGGCTTTGCTATGACCACGCTCCCCGCGCGGTTTCGCGACTGGTTTGACGCGCAAGGCTGGCAGCCCCATCCGCATCAACTCGCGCTGTTGGATCAGACCGAAGACCATCTGCTGATCGCGCCGACAGGCGGCGGAAAGACGCTGGCGGGGTTTCTGCCCTCGCTGATCGACCTGTCCGGACAGCCCCATCAGGGCCTCCATACGCTTTACGTGTCCCCCCTGAAGGCGCTGACGGTCGATGTTGCGCGCAATCTCAACCGCCCGATTGCCGATATGGCGCTGGAAATCCGCGTCGAGGACCGGACCGGCGACACGCCCTCGGCGCGGAGGGGGCGTCAGCGCGTCGATCCGCCCGCGATTTTGCTGACGACGCCCGAAAGCCTGACCTTGATGCTGACCTATCCCGAGGCCGCGAAAATCTTCGGCAATCTCAGGCGCGTCGTTTTGGACGAGTTGCACGCTTTGGCCGAGAGCAAACGCGGCGATCAGCTGATGCTGGCCCTTGCAAGACTGCGCCATCTTGCGCCCGGACTGGTCACGACAGGGCTTTCGGCGACGGTCGATCACCCCAAGGATCTTGCGGCTTTCATGGGGGGCGCGCGGCTTTTGATTTCCGACACCGGCCCCAAACCCGATGTCGCGCTTT
This sequence comes from Paracoccus cavernae, assembly GCF_042430175.1. Lineage (NCBI taxonomy): Bacteria > Pseudomonadati > Pseudomonadota > Alphaproteobacteria > Rhodobacterales > Paracoccaceae > Paracoccus > Paracoccus cavernae. The sequence goes on from NZ_JBHMDZ010000036.1 coordinate 8,177, forward strand.
TGCCGACCACGCTGCCTGCCCCTTGGGCGGGGGCCGGCGGGCGCTATGCCGTGCCCGATGTTCTGCGCGCGATTGAAGCCGCAAATGCGAGCATCATTTTCATCAACACCCGCGCCCAAGCCGAGCTGTTTTTCCAAGCCCTCTGGCTTGCCAACGAGGCATCCTTGCCGATTGCCCTTCACCACGGCTCGCTTGCGCGCGAGCAACGCGCCAAGGTCGAAGATGCGATGGCGGCGGGCGCCTTGCGCGCGGTCGTCGCGACCGGCAGCCTTGATCTGGGCATTGATTGGGGCAATGTCGATCAGGTTATCCAGATCGGCGCGCCCCATCAAATCAAGCGCTTGGCGCAAAGGATCGGGCGCTCGAACCACCAATACGACCGCCCCTCGGTGGCGCGGTTGGTGCCTGTCAACCGCTTCGATACAATCGAATGTATCGCCGCGATTGATGCCTTGGCCGAGGGTCAACTGGACGGCAGCCCCCGCCCCTCGGGCCCGCTGGAGGTTCTTTGCCAGCATATCCTGAACACCGCCTGCGCCGGTCCTTTTGACGCCGGCGACCTGTTTGCCGAGGTCAAAACCGCAGGCCCCTACCGCGATCTGAGCCGCGCCGATTTCGACCGCTGCCTCGATTTCGCCGCGACCGGAGGTTATTCGCTGCGTGCCTATGAACGCTGGCAGCGCCTGATCTTGGTCAACGGAAGATGGCAGTTGCGCGACCCACGCACCGCACGGCTCTTGCGCATGAATATCGGGACGATCATCGGTCAGGAAATGGTCAGCGTCCGGATTCGCGGGCGTGGCGGCGGCGCGCTTGGCGAGGTCGAGGAAAGCTTTGCCGCCACGCTTGTGCCCGGCGATACGTTCCTGATCGGCGGCAAAACCGTACGCTACGACCGCATGCACGAGCTGACCATCGAGGTAACGCCCCAGCCCGCGCGCCAGCCCAAGATCGCGGCTTTCAGCGGGCAAACTTTTTCGACCTCGCTCGAACTTTCGACCCGCGTTTTCGATATCATTAGCACGCCCAAGACGTGGTCGCGCCTACCTCCGCCCGTCAGGGCCTGGCTGGATCTGCAGGCGCGCATCAGCGCCCTGCCCGCCCGCGATCATCTGTTATGCGAAAGCTTTCCCTATCAGGGCCGCGAATATCTGGTGATTTACGGCTTTGCGGGGCGTAATGCGCATCAGACGCTCGGCCTTTTGCTGACCCGCCAGATGGAGGATCTGGGCCTGCATCCCTTGGGCTTTCTGGCGACCGATCACGCGCTTCTTGTCAATGGGCTGGATCAGGTCAGCGACATCGCCCCCTTGCTGGATGCGCAGCTTATTGCGGAAAATTTTGATGAGTGGTTGGGCGAGACTTCGCTTTTGCGCCGCTCGTTCCGCAATGTCGCGACGATTGCGGGGCTGTTGCAACGCAACCAGATCGGGGCGCGCAAAACGGGTAAGCAGACCAGCTTTTCCAGAGACATCATCTATGATGCGCTGCGCCGCCATGAACCCGACCACCTACTGCTGCAAGCGACCGCCCAAGATATCCGCCACGGTTTGCTGGATTTCTCTCGCATCCAAGAGGCGCTTTTGCAATTCCCGACCCCCAAACTGGTGCGGCTTGACCGCCCCTCGCCCTTGGCCGCGCCTTTGCTGTTGGAGATGGGCCGCATTAAGATCCTCGGCGCGGGATCAGAGGCCGCGGCACAGCGCATGGCGCAGCAATTAATGGCGGAATCCGGCCTTGATACCATCCGCGAGGATGCCGATGACGCCTGAGGGTTTCGCCTTTTCTTTCTCGGAAACGGGCTTTGTCGCGCGCCCCTCCGGCGCGCTTTATTGGCCCCAAAAGCGCACGCTGGTCGTCAGCGATCTGCATCTGGGCAAAAGCACGCGCTATGCCCGCCAGCGCCATATCCTGCTGCCGCCTTACGAGATCGAGGAAACGCTGAACCGGCTCGAGCGCGAAATCTCCCTGCTTTCGCCCGAAACCGTGATCTCGCTTGGCGATAGTTTCGACGACCACACCGCGATCAGCGAAATCGGCGCGCCGCATCTGGCGCGGCTGGACCGCCTCACCCGCCAGCATGACTGGATCTGGATCACCGGCAATCACGACCCGAACAGCCAAGCCCTGCCCTTTGGCGGTGTGGTCCGGCATGATGTTGGCACCCGCCCGATCTTTCGCCACATCAAAGGCGACGGCCCCGATGTCTCGGGCCATCTACACCCCGTCTATCCGCTGGCAGGGCGCCGGTTTCGCAGCTTCGTCGTCACCGATCATCACCTGATCATGCCCGCTTTCGGCAGCTATACCGGCGGGCTTTCGCTAAGCGATCCCGCCTTTCAAGGCTGGACGAGCAGCGGGCGCGCGCTTTTGTGCGGGGAAGCCGTTTTCGAGGTGCCGCTGCCCTGAACGACGAAGCCCGAGCGTCAACCGCCCGGGCTTCTTCATTTCCTCAAGAGGGGCCGGCTTTAGCGGCGGCGGTGGCTCAAGCCGCCCCAAATGCGGCCCTCGTCACGATGCTCGCCGCCCCGCGTCGCGCCGATATAGGACGCAGCAGCGGCAACCAAAGCGGCAGCGGCCAGCAGGAAGGCAGTCAGAATGCCGGCGACACGCGCTTCTTCGGCGGCTTTCGTGGCCTCCGCTTTGGCCTCGTCCGCAGCTTTTTGCGCATCGGCTTTCATCTGCTCGATCTGGGCTTTCGCCTCATCGACCTTTTTCTGGGCCGCATCGCGGATCGCTTGCGCGCGCTGTTGGGCCTGATCGACGCGGGCATCAACCTCCGACGGGCTCAGACCGGTTTGGGCCGCAACCACTTGGCGAAGATAGGCTTTGTCTTCATCGCTGATCTCGCCGGTGCGGATCAGGTTCATGAGGATCTGGCCGATTTCCTCTTTGGCATTGCCGGGCTGGCCGGTCATAGGGCCGGGCACGTTTTCAGCCGGACGCAGCAAACTATCCGAGATGTAATCCATCGGATTTGCGCTGAGGCCGTTGGGCATCGACTGCTCGATCGTGGGGGCCACGGCTTGGCCCGCACCCTGCGCGACCCCGCCAACCAACTGGCCCGCGCCCGAGACAACGCCGCCGGCCAATTGGCCTGCGCCCTGCGCCACGCCACCCACGGCAGAGCCCGCCGCTTCCAAGGTGGTTCCCGCAACGCTGCCGACGGCTTTCACCGTCCCGGTGACGGCACTGCTCAAAACCAGCGCGCTCAAGATCGTGCCGAGGCCCCAGACAACGAGACCATGCATTCCGTCGCGGACCTTGATTTCGTCGGGGGTCGCGTCATCAACACGCCTGCGAAGCCGACCGGCGATATAGCCGCCAAGCATGTAGACAAGGACCATCGAGATGACCGCAAACAGCGCCGTCAGGATGAGCCCGTATATGCTGATCCCGCCATTCTCGTCAAACGAGACCGAGCCGAGCCCGATAGCCGCACCGAATGCGCTGAAGACAATCGACGCGCCGACGGCGACCACGGTACCTGCGACGACGGCGCCAAGATCAACATAACCCCGATCGCTGACGGGAGGTTTTCCTCCGGGAATGGTGTCCGACATTAGCGCAACCCCACCATGCCAAGGATGAATAGGACGATAACGACAAGGCCGACGAGATAAATGATGCTGTTCATAATGACTCCTTCACTGCATCCCGAAGATAATGGAAGCGGCGTGTCCGGGAAGAATGGGATCGGTGCGTCTTAGAAAGCTTCCATTAAGGCAACGTGATCAAAGGACTGTGGTTCCAAAGTCTCGGCCATGAGATAATATGAGTTTAGTGGTAGTCTTTCACCGGTGGCGGCCCCCCCCGCATCAAGCACTCTCCTATTGGGCGAAGCGTGGTCTGTGTGCTCGGGTTGCAGCTTTGTTCGGTGGCCGCCCTAATTTTCCTTTGAGAGAGAGGTTATCCACCCTCACACAGGCATGGTACGTCGAGCTATGGGTGCGGTAATGTCTTGCATACCCTGGTCTTCCCACTTCAGAGTAATGCGGAAAGTTTCGAACCACGTCCCCAGATATCGCTGAAGATAAAGGTGCGGGAGGGTGGCGATACTTTTGGGCCTGACCACTCGGAATTCTCCTGCGCAGGTTGCGATTAGGAGCACGCGCCTGCCCCCTTTCGGATACCAATGGAACAAACCTCCGAGAAAGACCGTTGGTTCAAGGTCCGATTTGATCGGCTTGTGATCGAGCCGGTAAATGAAAGGTTTGTAAAATGGAAAAATCACCCACGACACAAGGCGACCATCAAATTAATCGTAAGAAAATGATCGAACTCCTGAACGAGGACCTTGCACGAGAGTATCAAGCGATCATTGCTTACGTCGTCTACTCACAGGTCATCACGGGCGCCGAATATATGACGATTGCTCGTGAGCTTGAAAACCACGCAAAGGAAGAGCTCCAACATGCGCTGAGAATTTCCAAACAGATCGACTATCTCGGCGGCGTGCCCACGGTTGTTCCAAAGCCTGTGAAAATGTCCGAGAATGCAAAGGATCTTCTTAAATTCGATCTCGACAACGAAATCGAAACCATTCGGAATTACCGCCAGCGCATTCGTCAATGCGAAGCTTTGGGCGAATTTGCACTGGCAGAAACACTTCGAGAAATCCTGGTCCAGGAACAGGACCACGCCATCGAGCTCGCCACGGCTTTGGGCGTTCCGGTCCCTCCAATAGACGGTGCTTGACGCCGCCGCGCAGGGCAACCGAACATCACCGACGTTAGGCTTCGCCTTCCGCCAATGCGTGACCACCCGAAACCCGTGCTAGGGTCTCCCATGCAGCCGCAAAGTTTGAGACTGCAATAGGCCTGCTGCGTATTTGAGGTCACCTTTAAACTGCGCTAAAGCCTTGAGTTTGGCCGGCCCGTTCAGCCGCAGAATAAAGCTCGGATGCCACGTTATCAGCACGGGGCCGCCGTCAAGCGCAGTTTCCACATTGCCGCGCCGAGGGGAAAGCGGGGCTCGGTTGCCGGTTAGGGAAGACGCGGCAGTTGCGCCAAGCGCGACAGTCAAGCGGGGCGATAGAAGGCGACGCTCGAGGTCGAGCCACCAGCGGCAATGTTTAATTTCCCCTTCATTCGGGCTTTGGTGCAGGCGTCGCTTGCCTCGAGAGACGAATTTGAAATGCTTTACGGCATTGCTCAACCAGATCTCTTCCGCCGCAAGTCCTACATCCTCGAGGTTGGTGCGCAACAAGCGCCCTGCGGGACCCACAAAGGGGCGGCCTGCAAGATCCTCTTGATCACCTGGCGCCTCTCCAAGGATCATAAGCGAGGCGTTGACCGGCCCTTCGCCCCAGACAGTCTGGGTCGCATCGTGGCAGAGGGAACAACGCGTACACGAGGCCGCTTGCTTTTGTGCCTCTTGCATTGTGTTCGGTTCGCTGGAAGGGGACGGAACCCTCACCGACGCCGTCACCTTGGCGGCGAAAGCCGGAGGATTACTCATTCCCGCCTCAGCCATAGCTTTGACCCGCCGCGGTGCATCGGCAAGCATTTCCTCGATCAACTTCGTTTCCGGCAGGTTTTTCCAGTATTTGAGGGGCATTTCAGATTTCATCGCTTTGATCTTCACCCTTGCCGGGTTGAAAATATTGATGAAGTAGGTCTGCCAAAGCTCATGGCTCGCATCGTGTGGCAGATCCGGCCGGACCTGCGGCTCCAAGAACCGCAATGCTCCGTCGAAACAAGCGACCCCCTCGGGCGTCGCAATCATCCAGTCCATATCCGCAAAACGACGGGCAAAAAACGGTGCGCCCGCCTGCAGGATGGGATGTTCCGGCTCAAACCAAGCAGCAAATGCTCGGCGCGGTCCCGCATTGTCCACCTCATGAAACCGCACGAAAGCATGCATCTTATGAAGATCCCTACGCACCGACTTCGCCAGTGCATTCAACCTGATCATTAACGGATCAGCGGGGTTGCCCCAGAAGTCGCGATTGTGTTGAAACCTGACCAATGCCTGATAAAGCAGCGCCCAACGCTCGGAGTCGGAGTGAAAGCCGACTGTCTTGGCAAGCGAAAGGAAATCGTGACTGGCGAGAACCTCGATTGACCCCGATGGTGGGATGGGCTCTGCCCCGAACAGGTCGGCCTGCATGCCTTCCTGCGCCCATTGGATATGCTCCCCTGCGATCCCGGCACCGGCCAAGCGCCGCGCCGCATCGCGCCAAGCGTCGAAGCGATCAAACCTCGGAAGGTCGACACGGATCATCAGAAAAGTGAAAGCTGTTCGGGAGGCGGTGCAAACCGATCCCGCAGCCCTTCGCTGTCGACCAGCGCCCCAGGATGCCAATCAGCCAAAGTCACGAAGGCGCGTGCCTTGGACATGCTTGCCCCCATCCGCAACAGGTCAGCAAATCGCAACGCCGTATTCCTGCGCGCAGCCAAGACCCGGCCAACGGTTTTTGTGCCGAAGCCAGGAACGCGCAAAAGCTCCTCTTTGCTGGCCCGCGCAACGTCAACCGGGAAGAGCGCACGGTTTGATAAGGCCCATGCCAGTTTGGGATCTATATCCAGATCAAGATTGCCGTCAGGACGCGTCCTGCCGATCTCATCGGCATCGAAGCCATAAAATCGCATCAGCCAGTCAGCCTGATAAAGTCTGTGCTCACGCAACAAAGGCGGCTTAATAAGGGGTAAAGCATGGGATGCGTGCGGGATCGGACTGAAGGCTGAATAATAGACCCGTTTTAGCGCATATCCTGTGTAAAGGTTTGCCGAGGTGCGCAAAATATCGCGGTCACTTGTCCCATCGGCGCCGACAATCATCTGCGTTGACTGCCCTGCCGGTGCAAAGCGCGGAGGGCGCCTGCCTGTAAAGCTGCGCTCTTTCGCGGCCTCGCGTGCAAGGCGCACATTCGCCATTGTGGACCGGATTGTCTCGGGGCGCTTTTCCGGCGCAAGCTGCTTGAGGCTTCGATCATTCGGCAGCTCGATATTAACGGAGATCCTGTCGGCAAGAAGACCGGCCTCGGAAACCAGCTCGGGGGCTGCGTCCGGAATGGTTTTCAAATGGATATAGCCCTTGAAACCATGCTCAACACGCAAGATCCGCGCGATACGAACCATGTCGCCCATAGTCTGGTCGGGGCTGCGAATGATGCCCGAGGACAGGAAAAGCCCTTCGATCATATTGCGGCGATAGAACTCCAGCGTCAGGGTGACGACCTCATCGGGCGTAAAGCGTGCCCGCTCGACATTGCTGCTGACCCGATTGATGCAGTAGGCGCAGTCATAAATGCAGAAATTTGTCATCAAAATCTTCAAAAGACTGATGCAGCGGCCATCTGGCGTATAGGCATGGCATATGCCGCTACCGCCCGCCGACCCGATCCCACCCGAACGCGAATCCCTCCGCGTCGTCCCGCTTGATGCGCATGAAGCATCGTACTTTGCGGCATCGGACAGGATAGCCAATTTTTGTTGAAGCGTCTTCTGAGCCATGTTCGAAGATGTATGTTCTTGATTTGTTCCAGTCAACCGGCTAATGCGACGCAAGGACTAGCGGAAGCGAAAAATGGCCTGGTCCGGATCCCCTTCCCCCGCGATCCATGCAGCGACGATCTGCGCCCCGATCATCGAAAAAGTGATACCGTTCCCGCCAAACCCCATGACGGCAAAGATCCGGTCAAATCCCGGCACTCTATCGATTATCGGCAACCCGTCGCGGGTCACGCTGAAAGGGGCAGCCCAGCTATAGGCAGGTCGACCGACCCTGACGCCTGTCAGGCTGAATAGCTTCTCTGCGATGATTTTGGCCTTGGCCTCGAGCTTTTCAGGGTCACTGTTCGTCGTTGCCGCTTCTTCGTCCTCACCGCCTGCAATAATTCGTCCGGCCGGATCGGTTCGAAAATATAAATAGGGATCGGAGGCCTCCCATCCGATCGTGGACTTCATCCATTCCGGCAGGTGCTTGATCGGACGCGAGGCAAGCGCCCAGGTCGAGGTCACATGATGGCTGGACGTTTGCATCTGCCGTAAATACTCGTAGCCAGTGCAAAAGACGGCATGCCCCGCCATGATGACCTGTCCGTCTCGTGTCGCCAGCGCGACCGCGCCGTTCATTTGCGCCATATCGGTCACCTCGACCGGAGAAACCAGCCGCGCCGTTCGACCTAGAGCAGCCTTCAACAATCCCGCCGTCAACTGGGCCGGATTGGCCGAAGCAGAATCCTGCGAGAGAACCGCCGCAGGACGATCCAGCCCGTAGCGAGCCAAAAGCTCGCCTTTGTTGAGGTATTCAGCTTCAATACCGATTTTCAAACGCGCTTCGACCTCTGCTTTCAGGGCCCGTGCACCCATGCTGTTGCCCGCCAAATAGAGCGCAGGCTTGGTTTCCATCGAGCAAGCAATACCAAGATCACCGGCGAGTGCGACCAGATCATGAACCGCACGAACCGAGCGCAGCCACGCGGCATTTGCCGCGCGAGCCCCAATTTGCTCTTGCAGTCGCGTCAAAGGAGTGTCGATTTCATGCTGGATCATGGCTGTCGACGCAGGCGTCGAGCCGCGAACCGCAGGACGCCGGTCGAGGATCAAAACATTTAATCCCTGCCGGCTCAGTGCCTCGGCAGTCAACGCGCCGCTGATGCCCGCACCAACGACCACAACATCGGCGTGATTTTTCGCAATGCGCTTGCTTGCATGAACACGGCTATGTGGCGTCTTTACCCAAAGTGGTGTGCCGATGCGTAGATCGTCTTCACGGGTGTCTGACTGCTCCATGATCGCTCCTGGGCCCTGAAAGATATTGGCACAACTTGCTCTAACCGCTCTGCAACGCGGTTGGTCCTGTCTGCCAGCTCAAAGATCGACGGGAAGATTTCTTAGCCCACACGATCGTTTAAGCCTCCTTTGGCACTGGAAAGCGCGACAGGTGCCACCGCAAACCACCCTAAAAAAGGCAACGGCATATCGCGAACGAAACCCGCACCAACACAGTTTTCTTGCAGTGTTTCAACTAACCTAAGCGGAGCGAGAATTTTTTGCCATAATCAGGCTTTGATTTACTCATTTTTGACTTCAGCAGCTCGTACAGAAAATGCAGACCGCTTTCGGGGCCAAGCCAAACCTCCGCCGAAGAGGGTTTAAATCGCAAAAGCACCAAATCGGGATCGTCCTTCCCGTCCTCAAACCAGGAGGCAGCAACTGCAGACCATACTTGATCCAACTTCGCGCGGTCGTTCGATATTTCGAGACGCCCTTTCACCTCGGCGTGAAGGCCATGAGCACTATCACTTACAATATAGCGCGCCTCTTCGCTCTTGACGCCGGCCTCGGCCATCTGTGTCCCTTTTGCGGTTATAAACCACAAGTTGCCATCCTCGGGCTCAACGCTATGAGACATCGGCAGAAAGGCTCCGCGTACTTCGAGCATACCCGCACGAATGTCCTCAAGCCTGTCCCAAAACTCCTCATGGTGATCGTCGCTCATCAGATCCTCCCGTAATGAAATTCATATGTGAGAACCCGCATTTTCTCGAATTGTTCCCGAAGGGATTGCTTCAAACGGTCGCCAGATCCTCCCACGCAGGAGCCGTCAATCGGCAGATCAGTCCCGTACTTTCGAACTCCATCATCACTTCGCCCATAAATTCGGCGGGAAGCACCTCCTTGATCAGGACCGATCCAAAGCCCGTTCCTCCCGACTCGGACACGGTTGGCCCTCCGGCTTCGCGCCACACAAATTTCAGTCCAGCGTCCTCGGAATATTGCCAGTCGATGCTGACAACACCGTCCTCCGCGCTCAAGGCACCGTACTTCGCGGCGTTTGTCGCGAGTTCATGAAGTCCTAGTGCAAATGCCAGTGCAGTTCTAGGTAACAGCAAGATTGGTGGCCCGGTGATGACGAACTGCTTGGCTGGATACGGAGCGATCACCTCATTGATGATGTCCCGAAGATCCGCGCCGTCGCGCTGCTCGTTTGTGACCAGATCCTGGGCCCGCGCCAATGCCATCAGCCGTGACCTGAACGTATCGGCTGCTTGGCCAAGGCCGTCGCCAAGGGTCTGACGGGCAATCGCCAAAACAGTGGTGAGGATGTTCTTGACGCGATGTTTCATTTCATGAACTAACACCGACTGCATCCGCTCCGCCCGCTTCCGCTGCGAAATATCCCGAGCGATCTTGGAGGCACCAACCACTTGGCCAGACTCGTCATAGACCGGAGCTACGGCAAGCGAAACTTCGACCAAACTACCATCCTTGCGTTTCCGGATAGTCTCATGTGGCAAGACTTCGTGACCACTCCGGATCTGATCGATAATTGCGGCCTCTTCTGCAGAACGGTCATTCGGGACCAGAATGGTCACCAATTCGCCGATCACCTCTTCGGCGACATAGCCGTAGAGCTTTTCAGCCCCTCCGTTCCAGCTGGTTATCCGCATTTCCAGGTCAGTGCTGAGAATGGCCATGGCGAGGAAACGCAAGTTGACCTGACGCTCCTTGCCGCGCCCGATCCGATCCACCGCTGTCTTCGTTCGGCATGGC
>NZ_JBHMDZ010000037.1:0-23650 GCF_042430175.1 Paracoccus cavernae
TCGAGCAGGTTGCAGCGGCCAGAACCGGTGTCGACGGGCTTGAACTGGTTGCCTCGGACGGGCGGCGGTTGATGCTTCTGGTTTCCGGCGGGTAGGCACGGGCACCGCCCTCACCGGCGGCCGCGACCATTTAGCTGGCAGCCTCCGGAGGCTCGGCTGGTGTGACGGATCACGCCGAAAGGCGGCGGCGGCGCAAAGTCAGGCCAATGCCGAAGCAGATTGCGGCCAGCACGAGATAGACAGCCGAAAAGAGGGCAACCAACAGGACCGCCATCGCGGGACCGCCCGGATCGGTCGCTTGCTGGTCGAGGGCGAATTCGTAAGCCGTGACCCCGATGATGCAAAGGACCGCGAAGCAGAAAAGCAGACCGGCAGCCAGCGTGGAATATTCGGCGATCATGCGCGGCCCGCTTTGCTTGTTCATCCAAAACGCAAACCCGATCAGCAAGAGAGCCATTGCCCCGAGAAGAACCGGCAGCGCGGTGGCCTCGGCCATTCCGGTCACCTGCAAAATCGTGAAAAAAAGCATCGTGACCGGCGTCTTCGCCGCAAAGGCCACCAAAGCCGCCCCTCCGGCAACAGCCAGCCAATGGATGATCTTTTCTTTGATTGTCAGGGACATGCCTATGCTCGATCTCGATTTCCATGCTCCGGGATGGAGTGCTGAAGGCATTTCATGGACCGGACACCTACATGTTTCAACCTTCGGCTCATCTCCGCGCCAAACCCAAAGCCCTGACGACGCGCCAAACCGGCCTTGACCGGGGGGCGTTTGCGACATGGAGATCGAACGCCAGCTTCTGGAAGGCGGCGAAGCAGGACCCCATTTGTGCCGCGCGACTGGTCCGGACGTTTCGATCGCTACCGAAGAGGACCTTGTCACCGCTTGGCCGCTCGGTCACTCCGAGCCCTTCGCCGACATTCGTCCCGCCTGCGGCATAGGCTTGCGTTCGCGAAGCGAGCAGTTCTGCGTGGTGAAGGGCCCGCGGGTTAAGCGGTTACTCCTGCGCTTAGTCGCGTTCGGCGATGATCTTTTCGAAGCGTTCGGCGGTGCGTTTGGGCAGGCCTTCGGGCAGCGTGATCTCGGCCGTGTCGCCGACCTCGATCAGCATGACCATACCCATCGCGTAATGCGGCGAGCATTTGATGCCATAGGCACCGGGCTCAGACAGGGTGACCTCGAATGTATCGTTGATCTTCGACTTGAAGGGCTCGGCATTGGCGGGGATCATGCCCTCGATGATCGCCGCATTATGGCCGGGCTGGGTCGGCAGGAAGCGGACAGTATCGCCCGGCGCGATGTTCAGGTAGGCGGGCTCATAGACCATCGGGCCGGTGTCGCCGCGGTTGAGCATCTTGACCTCATGGGTCTCGGCGAAAGCGGGGCTTGCCAGCAGCATCAGCGGCAAAAGCAGGTATTTCATCGAATAGTCTCCAAGGAATGAAAGCGCAGCAGGCGGGTGTCGTCCTGCGGATCGGTCAGGGTGGTAGCGCCGACGCGGAAGATGTCGCGCAGCAGGTCGGGGATCAGCACTTCGGCGGGCGACCCGCAGGCGACCATGCGACCCCCTGCCATGACGCCCAGCCGGTCGCAGCCCATCGCCTGATTGAGATCATGCAGCGCGATCACCACGGTCAGCGGCAGGTCTTGCACCAACCGCAACAGCGCCAGTTGGTGATGGATATCGAGATGGTTGGTCGGCTCGTCCAGCAGCAGGATGCGGGGCCTTTGCGCCAGAGCGCGGGCGATCTGCAGGCGCTGCCTCTCGCCACCCGAGAGTGTGGCCCAAGCACGCGCGGCCATGGCCTCCATGCCGACGGCTTGCAGGGCATTGTCGACGATGGCGGCGTCGCCCGGGCCGAAGGGGGCCAGCGCGGTAAGCCAAGGCGTGCGGCCAAGCTCGACCACCTGACGGGCAGTCAGAGCCTCGGCCGTCTCGGCCTGCTGCTCGACCACGGCAAGGCAGCGGGCGATCTCGCGACGGGTCATGCGGCGCAGAGGCTGGCCGTCCAAGGCGACCTCGCCCCCGGCGCGGCGCTCAAGCCCCGCCAGAAGCCGCAGCAGCGTCGATTTGCCCGAGCCGTTCGGGCCGATCAGGCCGAAGGTCTCGCCCGGTGCGATCTCCAAATCGACGCCGTCGATGATGGCGCGACCCTGCGCCTGCAAGGAAAGGTTGCTGGCCGTGATCCTCATGCGCGGGCCTTGTTCCGGATCAGGATCAGGATCAGTGCGAAGGCGGGCGCGCCGACCAATGCGGTGACAACGCCGATGGGCACGACCTGACCGGGGATCAACACGCGCGAGACCACATCCGCCGCGATCATGAAAACCGCCCCCGCCAAGGCCGAGGCCGGGACCAGCGCGCCATGCCGCGCGCCCACCAGAAAGCGCATCGCATGGGGCACGACCAGCCCGACAAAGCCGATGGCCCCGACCAGGCTGACCATCACCGCCGTCAGCAGCGTCACCGCCCCCAGCAGCACCACCATCACGCGCCGCACCGCGATCCCCAGCGAGGCCGCCGCACTCGCGCCGAAGCTGAAGGCGTCGAGCGCGCGGATATGCACTGCGCAGGCCAACAGCCCCAGCAGCGCCACCGGAACCGCCAGCGCCACATCAGGCCAGCGCACGCCCGAGAGGTTGCCGAGCAGCCAGAACATGATGCCGCGTGCCTGCTCGGCATTGGCGGATTTGGCGATGAAGAAACTGGTCAGCGCATTGAACAGTTGCGATCCGGCGATCCCGGCAAGGACCAACTGCGCCGAGCCTCCGCCCGCCGCACGCGCCAAAGCCGCGACGATGCCAAAGGCCAGCGCCGCGCCGGCAAATGCCCCGGCCGAGATGCCGATGGCCCCCGCGCCGACGCCCATGATCGTGACTGCGACCGCGCCGGTCGATGCCCCGGCCGAGACGCCCAGCAGATAGGGATCGGCAAGCGCGTTGCGCACCAGCGTTTGCAGCACCAGCCCCGACAGCGCCAGCCCTGCGCCGCAAGCCGCCGCGACCAAAGTGCGCGGCATGCGGTAATTCCAGATGATGCCCGTGTCGATGGGGTCGGCACTTAGCGCCGCGCCCCAAAGCTTATGGGCCAGAACCCCGCCCACTTGGCTGATCGGCAGCGGCGTCTCGCCCAAAACAACGCCCACCAGCACCGCAAGGACAAGCACCGCCAGCCCCAGCACCAGACGCAGGATCAGCCGCGAGTGCCAAGCGGCGGCACCGGGGATGGCGGCCTCGGTCATTTCAATCCGAACTTGGGCAGAGCCTCGGCGAGGGTCTCAAGCGCGTCAATATTGCGGATCGAGGGGTCCATCGCATGCGCGTCCAGCACGATGATGCGGTCGTTCTTCACCGCCTCCATCTGGCTCGTCACCGGATCGGATTTCAGGAAGGCAATCTTCTGTTCGTAGTCATCGGCCTCGAAGCGGCGGCGGTCCATCTTGGCGACGACAATGACCGAAGGATTGGCGCGGGCAATGGTTTCCCAGCTGACGACCGGCCATTCCTCGTCGCTTTCGACGACATTCTTCAGGCCAAGCGTTTGCATCATATAGCCTGGCGGACCTTTGCGACCGGCAACATAGGGGTCGATATCCATCTCGGCGGACGAGAACCAGAACACCGCCGAGGCAGCCTTCAGACCCAGCGCCTTGGCCTTGTCGATGGCGGCGGCCTCGCGCGATTTCAGATCGGTGACCAGCGCCTGACCCTTATCCGCGACATCGAAAATCTGGCCCAGTTCCGAGACGCCCTGATAGATGCTGTCCATCGCATACATGTCGCTGCGGGTGCCGTCCGAGCCCTTTCTGTTATCCTTGCCGGTGCAATCCGACGGCAGGACATAGGTCGGGATGTTCAGGTCCGAGAACTGCTCGCGCGTGGCGACGATGCCCTGCAGGCCGACATGCCATTCATATTGCACGGTCACGAGGCCCGGGCGCTTGGCGACGACGCTTTCAAAGCTCGGATCGTTGTCGGCCAGACGCTCGATCTTGGCATTGGCATCTTTGAACTGCGGCAGGACTTCGGTGAACCAGACCGAGGTGCCCGCGACCTTATCAGCCAGACCCAGCGAATAAAGGATCTCGGTCGTGGCCTGACCGACGGTCACGGCGCTTTCCGGCGCCTTGTCAAAGGACAGATCGACACCGCAATTCGACAGCTTCAGCGGATAGGCGGTCTCGGCCGCGGCGGGCAGTACGCAGGCGCTGGCCAGCATCAGGCCAGTCAGGGTGGATTTCAGGGTCATCTCGAGGCTCCGCTCGGGTTGCAGGCGAAGGGCTTGGGAAATGGCCATGACAAAGCCGCGCCCGAATGCGGAACGCAGCGAAGAAGGATCGGCCCGACGGATCGGCAGGCGTGACGCATCTGGCACCTCCCCGGACACCCCGCCCGGATCACTATGGTTTCATCCGTCGGCAGGTCTCCTGACTGGCGGGTCATCGCGGGATGCGGCCTTCCCATGACCGAAGTCACAGTGGCTGTTTCGCATCCTGCTTTCCGCCTACAGTTGCGGGGGCAGTTCCGTTTCGGAGCGCGATGCCCCAACGGATTCCCTTTCAATTCCTTTCGGAAACCGACGCGGCTTGTGTTAGCCAAATCGGCGAAAGCACGCAAGTAAAGGTATTCACGAGCTTGCGCGCTTCGCTATAGCAACCGGCTACGGCTTACGGGGTGGATCGGACAAAGGTGGATGATACGATGGGGCACCGATGTCGAAGACCCGTGAGCATATTTTCTGCGTCGGCAATGGCAATTTTTCTGCGCTTGCAATGCCGCGCGACCGTCAGGTCACTTTCAGCCCAAGAGGTTAGCTTCAGAGCGAAGGATCCCGTCAGCGTGCTGCACCTGCAAATGTCCGCTTTGTCGGCAGAGGCAACCGTCACGGCGCGTTCAGTTGCGTCAAGCCTGAGCGGCAGCTTTCGGCGATGCAGCTATGGGCCGAGCACGCCGGCGCGCCCTGCAGTTTTCGCCCCCTCATGCATGCTTTTGGCTAAAAGCTTGCATGACACCCGCCCCCCGCCGGTCCATGAATGCTGGGGCTTTCATCCGGCCGGCGTGAAAACTCCTTGGTTGATGCGTGGTTTCTGGCATCATGGCCGCAGAAGCATGCAAGGATTCCGCCATGCCAGAGACCGCAAAACCGGCTTGGAACAAGGGCCGCGTCGTCGGCAAAAAGCCCCCGCTGACCCCCGATCAGGTTGCCCTGATCCGGCTGCTCTTGCGCCAGGACAAAGCCTGGCGCGATCTGGCGCTGTTCAACGTAGCACTCGACACCAGTTTGCGCGGCTCGGATCTGGTGCGGCTGCGGGTCTCGGATGTGGCGACGCCTGCCGGGATCCGCGAGCTCATCGAAATCCGGCAGAAGAAAACCGGGGCGCGCCATGCCCGCCCGGTCCAGGCCGCGCTTTCGCGCGGCACCCGCGACAGTCTGCAGGCCTATCTGGCGGCAGCGCAAAAGCCGCTCCACGCCTGGCTCTTCACCGGCCAGGGCCCGCGCTGGTCACAGAGCCATCTCAGCGAAAGCCAGCTCTGGCGGCTGTTCAAATCCTGGCTGGAGAGGGCGCGGCTCGATCCGACGCTCTACGGGCTGCATTCGCTCCGCCGCACCTTGCCGACCCATATCCACCAGCAGACCGGCAATTTGCGCGCCGCCCAGCTCCTGCTCGGCCATGCCAGTATCGAGAGCACCAAAGACTATATCGGCACCGAACAGGCCGAAGCCCTGGACATCGCCCGGAGGTTCCATCTGTGAGCCAGAGCTATCTCGAAAAGCGCATCCCCGCCCAAAACCTCGCCCGTTATTATCGACTCGAGGCCACCCCGAACCTCTTTGGCGAATGGAGCCTGATCCGCGCCTGGGGCCGCATCGGCACCAGCGGCCAGAGCCGCATCACCTGGTTTGCCACCGAGGCGGAGGCGCAGGCCGCGCTCCATGCGATCGAAGCTGCCAAACGCAGGCGCGGTTATTGGAAAGAGCCCGTGCAATTGGCGCTCTTCGGGTGAGAAGCACAGACGCAGGTCCGGCCTTCGCTTCGATGTTGTCCGGCTGAATGGCAGCGCAATGGCACATCTACCTCTCGGACAAAAGCAAGCGTTTTAGCTCCGTGAAAACCTAGCAGCGTCAATTGCGCTGACGCGCACCACATATCGAAACCTGATCCCAATGCAGCGCTATGCCCTTGGGCCAAAATAGAAATAAAAATAATTTAGCTTGACGAATCATAGTACAGCCACCTGCAATCACAGTAATTTGATCATTATTGGATTTCGCTATGAGCTCGTCTGTTTTCAGTCGCGTGATTTCCGCGATCGCTATTTCTGCCCTTCTTCCTGTGAATACCCTGCCCGTCCTGGCACAAGATGCTCAGTCAAGCATCAGCAAGCCGGTGGACACGCCTCAGGGCGAGGGTGCACCAGCTGAGGGCCAAGGCTCGCCGGAGATTGAACCAGAGACAACGACAGCCGAGGTTCCCGCTGAAGACGGCGCGGCGGGCACAGTTGACGAGGAGGCTCAGACTGGTGAAACCGCAGCGGCAGCCGAGAGTATCGTCCCCCCCGACGTCGGAATAAAAGCTACCTCTGAAGCGGATCTCGTCGGAACCGGCGGCGAGTATGTCTATACCTTCCCGTTCGATCTCCCAGAATATCATGATCTCGTTCCGGACCTGCGGCTACGTTACAACTCATCGCGTCTGAGTCGAGGCGGGCCGGACAACACCGTCGCGCTCGGATGGCGTCTTGGAGGCTTGTCCCGCATAGAGCGCGTATCGATCGGAGGCGGTCTTCCGACATATGATGACGGTCAGGATATTTATCGCTTAGACGGCGCTGATTTAATGGCCTGCAATGACTCAGCAGCCACGAACAAATGGACACGCAAGTACCCACTCAGCTTTTTGACCGAACAAGCGAGCGCAAGCTGTAGCGCGGGTGGCAACCTATCCACCCGGATCGAAAGCCACGCGAAGATACGTTTTGACCGCGCCAGCAACGAACTTTTCGTTACCCGGCCGAACGGTGTTCGGTACAGATACCAGTCCGTAGGTGATCTGGCCGGCGATACTAGCACCTCCGGCCAGCAATATCAGCTGGCGCATCAGAACCGTTGGCTCCTCACAGAGATTCGCGACACTCAGAAAGACAACGCGGGAGCACCCACCAACGTCGTGACGCTGCAATACGCGTTCGGTTCACTTGCGGACGGCTACCCAGAGCGGATCAGCACGATCAGGTATGATGGTTACCGGGTTGTTTTTGGCTATCAGAGTTGGAACCGACCTTCTGCCTTTGGAACCGGAACGGCAACGCTTGGCCAGCAGCGCCATCGGATCGCCTCTGTCGCAGTCTATAATGGCACAGGCAAAGTTCGCGCCTATGGCTTGGATACGGCGTACAGCGCCCAAACATTAACGACACGTTTGCACAGAATACGTAGTTACGGAGATGATTTTACAATATCCGGCGGTGCCGTTGCCTCCGGCACCCAACTGCCTGCAACCAGTTTTGAGTACAGTGCTGACACCTTTTCCTTTGTTGAACGGACTTACGCCAATACTGAGTTTCATCATGCCAATCTTATCTCTGACCTTGATTATGATGGCAGGGAAGAAATCGTCTTCGTTGCCCGCAAGATGGAGTTCCCATCTGGTGAAACTTCCGTAACCCGCTTGCTCAAAGCCGGTAGTTACAGAATTGGTCAGGATCGGAGTATCGCCAATATCCCGTCTGTATCTCTTCCTTGCGGCCAGAATGTGGCACGGCAGGATCAGTTCGACAACATTCGCAGTGCTGGAAGTGACCGTAAGGTCGGATCCATTCCTTATTGTGCGGAAATATCTTACGGCAATCCCACCATCCCTATCACATCACGGACTGCTAATTTAGATGTATTTGAAATAGGAACCGGAAACCAACAGGCGGTTTCAAGCTCCGTTCTGCAGACCTATCAAAAAGACGATCCTCGACCAAACATTCCACTGGTCTATATTCAGAAAAATTTGAGCCCAAGATCAGAGTTCTGGACATCCTCTCTCATAGAGAAGGTCATTTTTGGAGATTGGACAGGAGATGGCGTCACGGACATTAGGTATGGTGACTCGATCAAATCCTTCCTTCCAGAGGCAGGTTTTTTAGCAGGCGTCATGCGAAATGCAGGCGAGGAATGGTCCAGAGATGTCTCCGGACCATTTCCCGCATCCTCTTCCTCTTTACCGCTCCCACTTCCCGTCCACACATCTATAATAGGTGATTTTAATGGCGATGGCCTGGATGATGTCAGCCACAACAAGGTCGTTTATGCATCGACAGGGCTACAATTTGTCGCCACACAAATCAGCTCACCGGCTCAGATTATTCTTGATAAGCCAAACCTAACACAGACCGCCGACATTAACGCAGATGGCCTGGATGACATCATTATTCATGCCGGTTTCAATGATACATACCCTTCCGTTTTCCCTTATTCCAATGGGACCCAAATTTATTTAAACACCGGGTTGGGCTTTTCTCAGCTGAGTGTCAACGGCTCAACAACCATTCCCAACCTTGTGGGCGTGGGTGATTTCGACGGCGACGGGCTGACGGACCTGCTAATCGGTGGTGCACCGGGCAAGATCCTGTTCGGCGAAGGCGGGGTGCCGCATCTCTTGACGGCCGTAAATGGCGGCCGTGGCGAGCGCACAGAGATCGCTTACGGCCCATCGTCGCAGTTTGGCTACAATCAGGCCCCAGGTGTTCAGCAGGTCGTCACGCAAATCCGCCTCAACGACGGGCGCGGCGGCCCCATTCGCAAGCTCAGCTATGACTATAGCGGAGGACGCTATCATTTCGTCAATCGAAGGCCACTCGGTTTCCGGACGATCGGCGCCCAATTGCCGGCGATCGCAGGTGAAACTACCGGTCCGAAGGTTACGACCACCTACCTCAACAACTCGCAGGTTGAGGCAGGAAAGATCAGCTCCCGTGTGATGACTGACGCCACCAACGCAATACAATATCGGTTAAACAATAGTTTTGACATCATCTCCGGCAACAATGGCCCTTGGGAAGCAGAAAAGACCCGTGAACGCATTGCCGTCCGCTATGGCGACGAGCTCATTGAAACAGTCAAGGATTTTACCTGGACACTCTATGGCCAACCGCTCAGCGAGGTCAGTTTCGGTTTCACCCGTAACGGTGCCAATGTCGCGACAGCTGATGATGTGACGACAAGCTACGGTTACGTCCCCAATCTGTCGGCCTATATCGTGGACCGGCCGAGCACGATGCGGCTGCAAAGCGGACTCGCCATCACGACGGATCAGACCAAATGGCTGAAAGCGGACTATTTCCGTTATGATGGTGCGCCATCCTCCAATGCCAGCCCTGGAAAAGGGAACCTAACCGATCATTTGGTCTGGACCGGCAACCCGGACAATCTCAACACACGCTTCGTGAGCCGCTACACATATGACCCTTACGGTAACGTTCTGACCGAGACCGATGCCAAGGGTGCCACGACGACGCATACCTATGATGCTGAGCGACACCTTTTCCGCACCAGTACAAAGAATGCGCTCAATCAGACGACCACAACCTCCTGGCAGAGCGGTTGCCAATCGCCGCTGATACAGCGTGACGCCAATGACCTGGCAACAACCTTCAGTTATGATCTGCATTGCCGCGAGACACAGCAGACGCTGCCTACCGGTCAATATGTCAAAACCACCTATAATCAGCTTGGCAATGCCGAGCTGCAAAACATCCGTCGCGAGAGCCGATCCGCCTCGACGGTGGCTGGCAGCCTGCAGCACTACGAGTGGGAGTTCTTCGACGGGTTCGGCCGGATTTACAAGACGGCGACCTCGGGCGAAACCAGCGCACAGGCGGATGCGATCACCCTCCAGATGGCCTATGACGCCCGAGGCAATCTCACTTATCGCAGCAATCCCAGACTCTGGGCGGACGCAACTGCAGCCCCCCCGGCCAACCAGCGCACCGACTTCCTCTACGATGCATTGAACCGGCAGCTGCGTGAAACCTACGCCGATGCGACCTACAGCACCGCCGATTATCTCACGACAAATATATCCTCCAGTGGGGTCTCGACGCCCCATCCCGGCACCCGTCTGAAGGACGCGCATTGCTATGATGCTGCAGCGAACGGCACCGTCTGCGGTGAGGTGCAGATCTATGTCGATCATGGCGCGCGCCCCGTGCGTGAAACCCGCATAGATTTTGCTGGCACCGATATAACGACAGCAACAAGCAATGAGCGTCACACTCAATTCAGGTATGATCCGCTCGGTCAGATGATCACCGTTGTTGATCCGGAAGGCATCCGGTGGGCTTACACCTATGACATCTATGGCAACCGCATAAGTTCGGATGATCCCGGGCTGGGTCTCTGGACCATGACTTATGATGCCAACAACAACCTGCTGCGTCAGACCGATGCAAAAGGTCAGGTCATTGCCTTCACCTATGATGCGCTCAACCGGGTCACGCTTAAGCAGGTCGGGGCAGGAGCCAGCCGGGTGGAGACGCGTTTCACCTACGATCAGATCCGCGCCGACGGCAACAACATCGGCAAAGAGACAACCCAGGAGATATGGACGCCAGCAAACGGAGGCACCACGGTCCATAAGGCCGAGCGGGACTATCACGTCAACGGCCAGGTGCAATATGAGCGCCACATGATCGACGGGCGGACTTACCCGTTGCAGTTTTCCTATCGCCTGACCGGAGACGTTGCCGGAAAATACCTCCCACGTACGCCCGGAACCTCGATCACCATGGGTTGGGTCGGCAATTACGAATACGATGCCGCCAATCGTGTCACGGCTTTGGGCAACTTCATTACCGGTGTGACGTACGATGTTTGGGCCAACCCGAAGCGAATGGACTTCGGCAACGGTGCCCATCAGACAGCCAACTATAACGATCGCCGAGGCTGGCCGACAACGATAGACGGCTTTGACTCGGGAAGCGACAAGTTCTTCCGTGCCGCCTATTCCCGCACCGCAACGGGGCGCATCTCCCAGTATGAAACCATTTTCACCTGGGAAGGTATTGCATCCGATCACGTCGGCTCGTTCGCCTACACTTACGACTATGCAGGTCGGTTACTAGGCGCGGCCAATACCCGCAATCGACCTGCCTATAATCAGGTGTTCAGCTACGACCGCGCCGGAAGGATGCGGACCAAAGGACAGTCTGTCGCAAGCGCGAAAAGCTATGCGTACAACAATCAGCAGCCGGCTCATGCTCCGGTTCGTATTGTCTCAGACGGCGTCACGCTGACCTTTGCCTATGACGCCAACGGCAATATGATGACGGGCCTCGGCGGAAAGGCCATGACCTATGATGGTGAGAACCGCCCGCTCTCGGTAACGGTCAACGGCAAACGCACTTGCTATGTCTATGGCATTGACGGAGCACGTCTGAAGAAAGTCGAAGGCCTGCCTGCAAATCAGAACTGTGCCGTGCTGCCTGCCAGCCCCGGCGCCACGGTCTATTTCGGGGATGTCGAGATCCGGAACTGGGGGATTGCCGGGCAAGAGACCGTCACAACCTACCCTGACCCTGCGTTGAAGCTGAGAAACGGCAACCAGCTGGCCCAAGCCAGCTATTTGCATCGCGACCATCTCAGCTCTGTCCGTGCCATCACCGGCCCGACTGGACTGAAAATCGAAAGCGCAGTTTATCAGCCGTTCGGTGAACAGACCAGCTGGCAGGCCTCCACGGTCACCGACCCGGAAAGCAAGGGCTGGATCGGCGAACGCTACGACGCAGGCGCCGGCCTGCAATATCTCAATGCCCGCTACTACGATCCGGAACTGAGCCTCTTCCTCCAGCCCGACTGGCTCGACGTCACCAAACCTGGTGTCGGGACCAATCGGTATGCTTACAGCTTCAATGATCCCGTAAACCTGAAGGACCCTCAGGGGAACCAGGCTTTTTCCGATTGGGGTAAAGATCAGGATGAAGCAGATAGTGATAATTTGGAGAAGGCAGATCGGCATGATAGAATAGCTAGCGATATAGAAAAGGAAGAAACATGGGGTGCGTGGTGGTCAAGCAAGCTTGGTGGAGCTTCTCGGCATAGAGGAATCGCTCAAGGTTATAGAGACAGAATCGGCGTTCCTCGCGCTGAGCGCATCTCGGGAGATATGCTAGGGCTTGTTGGGGAGGTCGCGATAGGGGTTGCGATTAAGCCAGCGGGTGCTCTAGCTGGAGCCGCGCTATCTACTCCTGTGCTGGCGGAGCAATCTGCCATGGCTGCTTTGGCGAAATCTCAATTTAAAAATACACGGCTAACAGTCGCTGGTCGCGCGCTCACAAAACACCCCAATATTGCGGGATTTCAAAGCGGAGAAGCTCTATCGAAGACAATGCGGTCGCCAGATGCTATTAATGAAGCCGCCTCGCAGGCAATATCAAACTTCATGGCCAATGGGGTGAGGGATGCGCGTATACATAACACAATGGGCGCTATAGTTGATTACACAATGCCTAATGGCTTGGGCGTTAGGTTTAATGCCAACACCAACGAGTTCATTGGTTTTCTTGGGAGGGGGAGATAATGTTTGAGTATGATAAGAGGGTGATAAACAACTTTAGATATACCGTGCTCTATCCCGCTGAGGGGCAGAGTTCGATATTGGAGGTCTCTGCTGAAGGTGTGGGTGAATTTCTGCATGTAATGTTGACGTCGGACGGAGGGCTTGTTTTTTCATTTTTTCCAAATGTGGAGTTGAATATTACATTGTCCCAGTTGACCGAGGTATCCACCATTGCTCGAGACAGGCTTTCAATCGAAGATTTAAGTTGGTTGGATGAAAGTGAAAACTGAGATGATAAATAAATACCAAGTCAGCGTTGTTGTTGGAACCGCCAACAAGATGCATGCCTACGAAGAATCCATAACGGCAACCGCCCTTTGTGATCAAAGCTGCCCCCGCCTGATGTGAGTAGATGGGGTGGTTGCCGTCCTGGAAGCAAGAGAAAGTGATTTAGACAGGGAGCTGGCCGAAGAATTTTGTTCTGAATTGTACTCAGGATCAAAATATCAAATTGACGATATTGAAATATTGTACAAAACAAATGAGGAAATCGCAAACAATGTGAATGAGTTTTTCTTGTTTAAACTTTATGAATGACCCTTTTGTGTTCTCAGGGAAGCTGGGCGTTGTTGCAGAATTCCGAGCGTGGTCAGAATTTCCCCTTTCCCCAGAGGGCTTAAGCTACGCGCTCAATCTCGGCAGTGCCGAGGGCATTGAAGCGGTTCATCAGTGCGATGCGGATCTGGATTTCGGCGGTTTGACGATCGGGATCGCGTGAGGCGATCCGCTCGCCGAAGGATTTGAGGCACCGCATCTTCGCCTCGATCCGGCTTCGGACATGATAACCGGTCCATTGCTTCCAAGCGGAGCGCCCGAAGCGCTTGGTCGCGCGCAGAATGTCGTTGCGGGCTCTGGCGGCTGGACAGTCCTCCTTCCACAGGCGACCGTTTCTGCGGATGGGTATGATCGCCGTGCCGCCACGATCCAGAATTGCAGTGTGGCAGCGCCGCGTGTCGAAGGCACCGTCGCCCGTCACGGTCCCGATCTCCTCATCCGGCGGGATCTGGGCGAGAAGCTCGGGTAGAACCGGGCTGTCACCTTCGCGGCTCGAGGTGAACTCCACCGCCCGAATGTCGCCGGTGGCCGTGTCCATAGCCAAATGGACTTTGCGATACTGGCGACGACGATGCGTGCCGTGCTTGCGGGCCAGCCATTCACCATCGCCGAGAAACTTGATCCCTGTGCTGTCGACCAGCAGGTTCAGGGGGCCTGGGCCGCGGCGGTTCGTGATCTGGACCGTGATCCTTCCCTGACTGCGGCTCAGGGTCGAGAAGTCGGGCACCGGCCAGTCGAGGCCCGCCAGCTTCAAGATGCTGGCAACCATCCCGGTCGTTTGCCGAAGGGGAGGACCAAACAGCACCTTTACCATGAGGCAGAACTGCACGGCGGCATCGCTGAACACCGGCGGCCGCCCCGGACGCCCGGCCCTGGGGGCAAGCCAAACCATGTCCCTGTCCAGCCAGACAAGCAGCGAACCACGCCGCTTCAGCGCCTCGTTATATGATTTCCAGTTCTTCGTGCGGTAGCGGGCTGGTAAGGGCTTCGTCATACCGTCACGTTAACATACAGGATTCGCTTGATGAATCCTGCGGATCGGACAGTTCTGCAACAACGCCGGGAAGCTGGTTGCAGTCCTGACCCTTTTGTCTACGAGACGGGCTGAGATTCTGTGCCAGTTTATTCCTGTCCTGTTGCAGCTTTCTCGGCAACGCCGAGTGCATTGGCGAGATTCCAGAACGCCTGATGACCTTTTGAGACTTCGCGCGCCCGGTCGAAGATCGCCTGTCGGGTACTATTCATGCAGGTGAAATAAGCTGTTAGGTGTTCATTCCCGGCTTTTGGCGTGCTTCAGTTTCCGCAAGGAGACCTGATCGATGAACAATCTTTACTGGCTGACGGATACCCAGATAGAGCGCCTGAAGTCGTTCTTTCCCAAAAGCCATGGCAAGCCCCGCGTCGATGGAGCTATTCACTGTATCGCCATGGGCTCAAACTTACCGTGTCACAGCTCCCACCCATCGTCCCTTTCCCTTGAGACGGCGCGGTCATGCGCGAGTTCAACCCCGCTGTCGTGGCCATAGGCCTTCGCGGTCACCTGAACCCCATAAGCCACAGCCCGGCGCTGGTGAGGATCGGCAAAATCGGCGGCCAGCGCGCGGTCATCGCCCTGCGCGAGCTGTAGAACAATCCCATCCCCATAGTTGTCTTTGAGATCGGCAAAGAAGGCGCGTTCCTGATCATCAGCCCTGAACGCAAAGCGCTCCCCACGCTGCACAGCGTCTCCGATTTGTAACAACGCCTGCACAAGCTGTGCATGACGCGAATGTGGCGATGCCTTCCGCTCCGGCACCTGTCTTTCCACCTCGCGCCCCATCACCTGCGCCAGCTTGTCGCTGATGCCGTGCTCAGGCGCAGAGGCCTGCTCCCGCGCTGTCTCTGCCTGGTCCCGCTGCAGAATCGCAGCCAGCCGGGCTTTGCCATCATGACCGGCCTCGTCACCCTGCCCGAGCCCCGCCTCCCGCTCCCGCGCCGCCGTCGCCCGGATCGCTGCAAGCCCGGCCGGGATCCGCCCCATGCCCTGCTCCCGCGCCAACGCGTAAGCCGCACGCAACTCCTCGACCCGCACACGCAACTCGGCCACCAACTCCCGTGCCCGCCGCGCCGAATAAACCGCCACCCCGCGCACCGTCACCGGAACGTAGTCCCGCCCCTCGGCCATAGCCTCGCGCTGCGCCCGCCGCTCCATCGCATTGACCGCCGGCCCGAGCTTGACCTCGGGCGCACGGTCGAGCACCTCGGCCGCCAGATCATCGCCCCGCTCCAGCGCCGCCGCGCGCTGCGCCTCGAGTGAGCGGTGATCGACCCGCTCCTGGGCCCCCGCCAGCTCCAGCGCCCGGTTCTGCAACCCGGCCCAAACCGCCCGCATCGCCTCGATCTCGACCCCGCCGGTTTTCGCGGCATCGAGGATCCGGGTCTTGGCCCCGAGGCCTTCAGGGCCCATGACCCGTGTGGTGGTCAGGATATGGACGTGATGGTTGCGCTGATCGCCCTCGGCATGGGGCGCATGCACCGCAACATCAGCGACTACGCCATAGCGCGCCACAAGCGCCTGCGCGAAGTCCCGCGCCAAGGCGACGCGGCCCGCATTCGTCAGCTCGGAGGGCAGCGCCAGCTCCCATTCGCGGGCGGTGACGGAATTGCTGCGGCTCTCGCGCGCCTCGGAGGCATTCCACAAAGCCGCCCGCTCCTGCGCCCAGTCAGGAGCGCCTTCGGGGGCCAGGATAAAGCAATCCTGAACCCCGCGCTTGGCGGTGTAATCATGCACGCGGCCTTCCCGCTCGCAGGCGATGACACTGCCCGAGCGATAAGCGGCTGCCGCCGTCGCCGATCGACCGGCGCTGCGCTTCACGGTCTTTACCGAGAGATGGTAGCTCGCCATGCGACCCCTCTCCGCAAAGACCGCTGCGGCTGCGATGCAGCCCGCAGGCTGGCCCAAAAACCAGCACACCGCGTCGCAGAGCAAGGGTCCTGCGCCCCGGCAGGCACGACCCGCTCCGGTGACGCCCGCCCGACAGCGCCTCCCCCCATGCAGGGGAGCGCGCCACGGGCGGACCTCGCTCCTGTGCGCCGCCCACCAGAAGGCTGGGCGCACAGGAGCGAGGCGGCTTGCGCACCGCAAGCCTGGTGCGTGGCCGGCCCCACAGGGGGCCAGGGCCGCCGCACCATCTGCCGCCCGTGAAGTTGATCCCGACCAGCCCCCCATGCAGGGGGGAGGTCACGGATCGGCAAGCGGGCGGCAGCGGGCCATCCAACAGCCCATGTTGGCATGAGATGGTTTGGAAGAGGCGGCGCGCTCTTCCATATCGCCGCAACGCGCGGCGACGGGGTTGGCCATCGGCCGGGGCATTGCCCCGAAGAGATCGCACGCAAATCTTGGAGCCAGAGGCGAGAAGTTTGCATAAGTGCGCCCTTGTCCTTTACAGGCCACAGGGTAAACGATAGATTTGAGCCGTTCAATCAGACATTTCACGCCGTCCATTTTCATCTTCGGGATAGTTAACATGACCGAGACCGAACTCGACCGTGCCCAGAAGCGCTATGATCAAGCCCGCGCCCGCCTGCAGGCCCTCAAGAACCGCGAAGCCGCCAAAGAGCGCAAACTCGATACCCGTCGCAAGGTGATCATCGGAGGCGCGCTCACCGATCTCGCCAGCCGCGACGACAATGCCCGCGCTATGCTCGATCGCCTTATCCGTAATCTGCCTCGCGAACAGGACCGCAAAACCTTTGAGGGCTGGGAACCGGAGAAGCCAAAGCCGGAGGATCCAGGACCCAGCGCATGAGGCTGCTCGGTCGCCTGTACCGGATCATCGCCACAACGCTGGGGCTGTTGATCGGTGTGCCTTGGTTGATCGGCACCTTTCTGTTTTTTCTCGCCTGCAGCCTTGCGGGCGGGTTCCTCCTTTTCTCGATGTTGCGCGGTCTGTTCGCCGGCACGGAGATGCTCGACGATCTGCCGTCCACCGCCTTGGGAGTGCTCGGCTTTGCCCTCTGCCTGATCCCGGCAATCGGCCTCGGGCTGCTGCACTGGTCCGATTATACCGGCCTCTCCCTCAACTTCCTGCGGCGCGGTGACAGTCATGGCTCGGCCCGCCTGAGCACCCGCAAGGAACGAGCCGCGCTCCAGCGCGGCGAAGGGCTCCTGATCGGCCGCGATGCCGACAGTGCCCGCCTGCTGCGCTATGACGGACCGGCCCATCTCCTGACCCTCGCCCCGACCCGCGCCGGCAAGGGCGTGGGGACAATCATCCCGAACCTGCTGACCGCCAAACGTTCGGTTCTGGTCATCGACCCCAAAGGCGAGAATGCCCGCATCACCGCACGCGCCAGATCTGGCCTGGGGCCGGTCCATGTCTTCGATCCCTTCGGGGTCACCGGCCTGCCGACCGCCGCCTGCAATCCGCTCGATCGGCTGCAGCGGGGAAGTCCGGATCTCGGTGAAGACGCGGCAGCGCTTGCCGAAGCGCTGGTCATGGATCCGCCCGGACAGATCTCCGAGGCCCATTGGAACGAAGAGGCCAAAGCCCTGCTCGCCGGGCTGATCCTCTTTGTCGTCTGCCACGAAGAAGCCGGACGACGCACGCTGGTCTCTGTTCGGGAATACCTGACCCTGCCCCCCGAGCGGCTCCGCGCGCTTCTGGAGCTGATGCAGGAAAGCGAGGCCGCCCATGGCCTGATCGCCCGCGCGGCCAATCGCTTCCTCGGCAAGGCCGACAGGGAAGCGGCGTCCGTCCTTTCGAATGCGCAGCGCCATACCCACTTCCTCGACAGCCCCCGCATCACCGCCGCCCTTGCCCGCAGCGATCTCGATTTCGCCGATCTGGGACGCGGCATCATCTCGGTCTTTCTGGTCTTGCCCCCGAACCGGCTCGACACCCACAGCCGCTGGCTGCGCCTCATGGTCGCGCAGGCGCTTCAGGACATCGCCAGAGACGCGGAGAGGCCCCAGGAGCGCCACAGGCCTCCTGAGGTGGTCACAGGGGCTCAGAACGGCCCAGAGACGGCGACAGGCCCATCAGAAAGCCCTGAGAGCACCAGGACGGCCCCCAGCGGCCCTGTGCTCTTCTTGCTGGACGAATTTGCCGCCCTCGGGCGCTTGGAGCCTGTGGAGCGCGCTATGGGGCTGATGGCCGGTTACGGCATTCAGCTCTGGCCGATCCTGCAGGACCTAAGCCAGCTCAAGGCCATTTATGGCCAGCGCGCCGGCACCTTCATCGCCAATGCCGGTGTTCAGCAGGTGTTTGGCGTCAATGATTTCGAGACCGCAGAGTGGCTGAGCCGGATGATCGGCAAGGAAACCACCAGCTACCAGAGCCACAGCCAGCGCCACGGCTCTGATGATCCGCTAACCACGACCACCAATCTCACCGGCCGCGATCTCCTGACTCCGGATGAGATCATGCAGATGCCCGCCCATCTCCAGCTGCTGCGTATCCAGGGCCAGCCCGTCACCCTGGCGCGCAAGCTGCGCTATTACGCCGATCCCGAATTCAAAACCCTCTTCGACCCGGACAGAAGCTGATGAAAGGATAACCCATGGCCCAAACGCCCCCTGCCCTCTCGGGATCGGACGAGTTGCGCGAAACCGTCGATCTCCTCGCTCAGGTCTTGGCCTCGATCTCGGACAGGCTCGACAGCCAAGGCCACCAGCTCGACGCGTTGCTGCAGCTGGGTCAATCCGGGCGCAACGCTTCGGCTTCATCCGCGCAATCCGCATCCGTTGAAAATCTGGGCGAAGGCCTGATCGGAAAGACCATCATCTACACTCTCGGCCCGATTGTCGTGAAGTTGGAGGAGGTCGAGGAGAACCTGCGGACCCATCGAAGCGAGATTGATGGAAAGATGCAGCGGCTGTTGTCTCAGGAAGAGGCTGTGCTGAACCGTCTGCGCAAAGAAGCCGAGGATGCTGAATGGGCGAAGGTCAGGCACTGCGGTTTTGCAGCAGGAGTTGGAGTGCTCGGCCTGCTCCTTGGCACCGCCATCGGGCTCATGTTCTGAGCCTCTGTCCGGGACAGATTGAGCTCCGGAACAGACTTATCCACAGGCTGAGAGTGTTAAATAGGTGTTAAATAGGTGTTACGGGTTCCAAAATGCCTGTTTTTCAAATTGAAAACAAAGACATGCCTGGGCGAGCCGTGTGTAAAGTGTCGTTTAAGCGTGTGTAAAGTGGTGATTCGGCGTGTGTAAAGTGTCGTTTCTCGCTACCTGTGTGTGAAGTGTCGTTTTGAGGGTTTCCGTGTGTGAAGTGTCGTTGTAAGCTCAGCGTGTGTGAAGTGTCGAAAGCTGTGCAGATGAACGATTATCCCCTTTTGCCAGATCGCCACCCTCAGGGGGATTTTTTTGTTTGCGATATCTTCGACGCAGCCCCAAAGGGTGATATCGGATCGATGGAGCATCCGATATTCTCGCTTTCGACGAAGCCGGATACTCGTGCTCGCCTCTATGAGCACAATGGGGTTTCCGTCGAGGTTAAGCCGTCATCCGACGGGCTCGCGACCGTTCACGACCGGGATATACTGATCTTCTGCATCAGCCAGATCATCAGAGGGATGAATGATGGCAAGGCACCGCAACAAGTGGTTCGTTTTCAAGCGTCTGATCTGCTTAAAGCCACTAATCGCATGCTAACCGGTCGCGGCTATGACCTGCTTAAGGCGGCAATGGAGCGGTTGGCGGGAACGCGGATCTCCACGAATATCACGACCGGCGGCGAAGAGGTGTTTGAAACCTTTGGCTTGATTGAGCGGGCGCGGATTGTGCGGGAAACACGCGAAGGTCGCATGCAGGAAGTTGAGATCAAGCTTTCGGACTGGGTTTTTAACGCGATCAAGGCGCAAGAGGTTCTGACGCTCAGTCGAGATTACTTTCGCCTGCGCAAGCCGTTAGAGCGCCGCATATATGAGTTGGCGCGCAAGCACTGCGGGCGCCAGAGAGAGTGGCGCATCGGATTGGAAACGCTACAGAAGAAATGCGGTTCTGGATCTTCACTGAGGGAGTTTCGACGGCTGGTGACAGCGATCGCGGATGAGGATCAGAAACACGGCCACATGCCGGACTATGAGATCCGGTTCGACAACGAAACCGATATCCTGACGGTGCGCAGCCGCGGAACAATCTGCCCTGATGCCGTCACCGACACAGTGAGCATTCCGCAACTCGACAGCGACGTCTACGACATGGCGCGCGAAGCTGCTCCCGGCTGGGACGTGCGCTATATCGAAAGCGAATGGCGCGCCTGGGCAACCGAAGCGCCACGAAATCCCGAGATGGCTTTCCTTGGATTTTGCCGTAAATGGTACGAAAAGCGCGGGCGTCCATAAGGGGATAAGCGCACAACAGCAAAAGAACACGAGTGCAAGTGTGCACAAGGGCACGGAGGCAATAATGCAGGTGATCGTAATTGCAATGCAGAAAGGCGGGGTCGGGAAATCCACACTCGCCCGTTCTCTGGCCGTAGCAGCGGTGCGAGATGGTCTTTCGGTGCTTATCTTAGATATGGATACACAGCAGAGCGTCAGCCAATGGGCCGAGCGCCGTGAGGCTGATATGCCGGTAGTCGTGTTCTCGACCGAAAATGAGCTTCCGAAGAAACTGGCGCAGGCGAAGGATGCCGCCGATCTGGTCATCATCGACACGCCCCCTGCCCGCTCAACCGAAGCTCCGGCTGCTGTTGAGGCTGCAGATCTGGTTCTGATTCCGACGACGCCGGATGTTGAGCCTCTTGAGCAGATGCCGCGCACACTGCGCCTTTGTCGCGGCTTTCAGCGTCCGGTCTTTGCTGTGATTAATCAGGCCAACCCGACCGGCCCTGGAGAGGTCCTGCAGACGCGAGAGGTTATCGACGCCATGGATGCCAAGGCGGCCCCGATCGTTCTGCACCGGCGCAAGGCGCACCGTGATGCGAGTGCAGCAGGCCTGACGGCACAAGAGTATGATCCGAAAGGCAAGGCGGCCGACGAAATCGCTGCACTTTGGACGTGGGTTCGCGCAGAACTTCAAAACAGCAATCCTGCATAGGTGCATAAAAGCATAAGTGCACTTGTGCACATTTTAACTGTGGCAAGGAGGCAGGGGAAAAAATGAAAAGACCAAACGCGTTGCTTGCGGCGATAGGGAAGACGGCAGAGTCTGCACAGGCAGAGACGACAGTTACAGCCGCAATAGCTGAAACTGCCGTGACAAAGGCTGCACCGGCGAAGAGGGCAGGGCAGAAGCACCTCGGAGCCTACTTTGACAAGAGAGACCCTCTCCTTGAGCGCGTGGCGATCCTCCGAGCGCGTCTAGATATGACTAACTCAGACTTAATCGAGCATGCGCTAAACGAACTTTGGGCGCGACATGAGGCAGGGCGCAAGTTCGGAGATTGAGCAACACAGCACGGATGCAACACTGCACTTGTGCACAAGTTCAGAGATGAAATGTCTGATAACTCTACTTCTTTAGAATAAGTGCCAATAATATCAAGGCACTGAACAATACAAGCTATTCAATAATGAAACCGCAGCTGTGCAATTTCTAAAACTTGGGCGTTGCCAGCACCACTGACCCGGTAGACCATCCGATCTTCCTGAGAAATTCTTCGCGACCACCAGCCGGTCAGATCACCCTTCAACGGCTCCGGCTTGCCGGTCCCTTTGAAGGGAGTCCGCTTGCACTGCTTGATCAGCTCATTGATCCGCTCACGAACCTTGTCATTTGTGCTGGCCCAGTACTGGTAGTCCTCCCAGGCCTGATCGGAAAAAGCCAGCTTCACTCGATCAGCTCATGCTCTTTGCCTGATCCAGCATCGAGTTGTGCGATCGACGCACGCAAACGGGATGCGTTTTTCGGTGTAGACAAGAGGTGTAGCGTCTCATTAACCGCGTTCCATGTTTCCAAGGATACGACGACCACGGACTCGCCATTCTTGCGCGTCACGACAACTTCCTGCCTGTCATGGATCGCGCGATCCATAACGCCCTTCAGCTGAGCTCGTGCGTCTGAATAAGTCATAACGTCCATGTTGGCACCTCTTCGTTACCCAATCATATGTACAAAATTCGGTACAAATCAAGGGGGCGGTGCCAGAGCTATTCGCGACTGCACGGATCCTCATGCGCGCTTTCGGTCAAAAGCACGCATGGTGACCCGGATCCATGCCGTTTTTCCTTACGCTCTGGGCGGGAAGTGGCCTGACGGCGGTGCGGCATTACAATCGCGCCGAAATGCGAAACCGGACGCTCGACCGCAGGCGTAGGGGGCCAGGTTGCTACTTGACGGTTTGGTCACTCCGAGCCCATTGCGGACGGTCGCGATCTTCTCATAGGTTTGCAGCATTCGGTAGCGTTGCAGGCCTTGAATGACATATGCATCCCCCCAGCCCCGGGTTAAATTATCGAGGCTGCGCGACATCGGTTGGAACCTCTGGGACCCAATAGGGCTGCTGGGGACGAGCGGGCACTTTCCTGGAGGATGGAGCGACGAAGCGAACCGAGGGTTTGCAGATGAGTATGACAACTACCTGATTTCCGCTGCGTCTCAGTTAAGGCAGGGCGCACCGCGCGATCTAGTCGTCAGCTATCTCGTCCATGTAGAGTCTGACTACATAGGGCTTGGAGAACGTCCCACATCACAAGAACGCGCTGAGGCAGTCGTCGCAGCAATACTCGCAGATGACAGTATCTGGACGTGGCCTGATGAACAGGGTCGGTTCGCCCAGAACGAATGACCTCTTCGTCCGCAGAGCAGACCGTCACGGCGCGTTCGGCCGCGTCCAGCCTGAGCGGCGGCTTTCGGCTATGCAGCTATGGGCCGAACACGCCGGCGCGCCCTGCAGTTTTCGCCCCCTCATGCATGCTTTTGGTCAAAAGCGAGCATGAAAGAGTGGTGCAGCCTTGCTAAGAGAAGTCCCGACGCGTTCAACCCTTGCCAACAGATCGCATCCTGCAGGCCGGCCATTAAACTACTGATGCGAATTTCTTCGACAGGCCCCGCAGTCGGATCCTACGCGGAATCGAACTTTTCGCCCTTTCGCTGGAGCTTTGCACGCAGGTCAGTTTCGCCAGCGACATTCCCCTCGATTGCAGTACGCTTTTTCATTGGCTGCGGTCGACGTCACGGTCTAGTTTGCCCGCGGCAAGATATTGAATAGGTAGAAAATGATCCGGCACATGAACCTGGCCGCCTCTGGCGCTTGTGCATTTTTGCTTGGCAGCGCCGCCTTCGCGCAAGAGGCCGTCCCGCTCACCGAAGAGCTTTTCACCCTGCCTTGGGTGATCGCCGATTTCGAGGGTCGGAGTGATGTCGAATACGTGACTTCTCCAACCTTCGGCATCTTTGAAGTCGCGGATCGTGACGTGGGAGGCGACACCCCTTGCGCTCATAGCTGGAACGGCAAAATCGATCTTGATCTGCCTGCGGTTACCATTTCCGAGGTCGAGGCTTTCCATAGCGACGAGTGCCCCGCCGATCGCGATACCATGACCCTCCTCAAGCTGTTCGAGCA
>NZ_JBHMDZ010000038.1:0-23760 GCF_042430175.1 Paracoccus cavernae
CTCGTGATCTTCTCCATCGCGCTCCTCACAACCGTCGAGCTCCTGCGAAGAAGAACCGAAAGGCTGAGGGGCGTCACCCCGCGGTAAACGAAATCCGACGAGGGACGGAGGAAAGGGCGCGGCCATCAGGCGCGCCCTTTTCCGTTGGGGGGCGTTACGGCAGAAGCGCCAGCCAGAACCAGATCGAAAAGATCGAAAGCGCGGTTGCGACCAACACGGTCGAAGCCGCAACCCTTTTGGCCGCGCCATAAAGCGAGGCGAAGAGATAGGCATTGACCCCCGGTGCCATACTCGCGGTAATCACCGCCGAGCGCATCGCCGGTACCTGAAGCTGAAAGAGCGTGCCCAGCCCGTAGGTGACCACCGGATGCAGCACCAGCGAGCAAAAGCAGCACAGCACGATGGCCTTGGTATCCCCCTCGGGACGGTAGCGGTAGAGCACGCCCCCAAGGCCGAAAAGCGCGGCCGGCAGGGCCGAACGCGCCATCATATCGGCCGCCGCCCAGAAGCCTTCGGGCAGGACCAGACCGGCCGAAAGCAGCCCGTTGGCGATCAGACCGCAAAGAATGCCGATCACCAGCGGCGTGCGGATAACCCCGATCAGCGCACGCGAGGCGACACGGCTGATCGACATGCCCTGTCCGCGCGCCCGCGTGAACTCCATCATCGTAATGCCGAAGGTGTAAAGAAGCGGCGAATGGATCGAGATGATTGCGAGGTTGCCCGAGATCGCCTCGGCCCCGTAGGCACGCTCCATGATCGGGACGCCGAGCAGGAGCGAGTTGGAAAAGAGGCAGCAAAAGCCGATGGCCACGGCATCCTCGGGCGAGCGGCCGAGAAAGCGCCGCGACACGAACCAACCGACGAAATAGGACAGGAAGGCGCCGCTATAGAACGCCAGCCACATCAGCCCGTTGAAGTTTCCGCCGAGATCGAGGCGCGAGATGCTGGCGAACAGCAGGACCGGCACCGCGAAATTCTGGGCGAAGCGCATCAGCCCGTCGACCGAGCTTTCCGAGAACATGTTGCGCCAAGCGACGAAATAGCCAAAGCCGATGATGATGAAAACCGGCAGGATAACGTCGACAAGGATGGTCATTTGAAGCCTATTGCCAATCCGTCATGGGCCGGGACGACATGGTCGGGAGTCATCTGCATGACCTCGTCGTAATCGAGATCGATATGCATATTGGTGACGATGCCGCGCGCGGCGCCCGAGCGTTCGATCCATTCGAGCGCAAGCGCGAGATGGGCGTGGCTCGGATGCGGAGTATGGCGCAGGGCGTCGCATATGAAGACTTCGCAACCCTCGATCGCGGGCCAGGCCGCTTCGGGGATCGACAGCACATCGGGCAGGTAGACCAGCCCGCCATCCTCGCCCGCGATGCGGAAACCCAAAGCTGTGATGCCGCCGTGGTCGACCTCGAAAGGGGTAAAGGACAGCCGCCCGCCCGCGCCGTCAACGCCGAACGGGCCTCCGATGCGGCGCAATTCGCCGATCGGCGGGTAATGCGAGCCCTCGGGCGTCTCGAAAATATAGCCGAAACGGTCGGTCAGCGCGTTGGCCGTCTCGCGGTCGGCCCAGATCGGCATGATGCGACCCATATTGTAGACGATCTGGCGCAGGTCATCGATGCCGTGGGTGTGGTCGGCATGGGCATGGGTGTAGAGCACGCCGTCGAGCTCGCCGACATCGGCCGCGAGAAGCTGCGGTACCATATCGGGGCCGGTGTCGATCAGGATGCGGGTGGTGCCTTTCGGTCCCTCGCGCTCGACCAAAAGCGCACAGCGCCGCCGCCGGTTCTTGGGATTGTCGGGATTGCAGGCACCCCAACGGTTGCCCAGACGGGGAACCCCTCCCGACGATCCGCATCCGAGGACCGTCGCGCGGATCATGCTGCGGCCTTCGTGAACAACCGGTCGAAATTCGCCGTGGTGAGCGCGGCGAATTCGGCCTCGGTCATGCCGAAGGTCTCGGCGCCGACGCGGGCGGTATGGACGACATAGGCCGGCTCGTTGCGCTTGCCGCGATAAGGCGGGGGGGCGAGATAGGGGGCGTCGGTCTCGACCAGAATGCGCTCGCGCGGGGCGGCGGCAAAGATCGCGCGCAGATCGGAAGAACGCGGGAAGGCCGCGATCCCCGACATGGAAAGGTAAAAGCCCAGATCGAGCGCCGCCTGTGCCAAAGCCGCGCCGCTCGTGAAGCAATGCATGACGCAGGAAAACGCGCCTGCGCGATGCTCCTCGGTGAGGATGCGCGCCATATCCTCGTCCGCATCGCGCGAATGGATGATCAGCGGCAGGCCGGTGCGGCGTGCGGCTTCGATATGGATGCGCAGGCTTTCGGCCTGAATGCCCGCACTTTCGGGCGTGTAATGGTAGTCGAGGCCGGTCTCGCCGATGCCCACGAACTTCGGATGTCGGGCGAGGGCGACGAGCGCATCGACCGTGACCAAAGGCTCTTCGGTAACCGACATCGGATGGACGCCGCCGGCATAGAACAGGCCGTCATGCGCCTCGACCAGCGCGCGGACCGCCGGTTCGTTCTTCATGCGCGTGCAGATCGTCACCATACGCGACACGCCTGCCGCCTTGGCGCGGGCAATCAGCTCGTCCTGCTGGCCGACGAAATCGGCGAAATCGAGGTGGCAATGGCTGTCGACAAGCTGCGGCAAGGGGGAGGGTGCGGTCATCTTCGCCTGATCCGATCAATTCGCGGGCCGGTTCGCCAGCCCAATCAGCATATCCAACACCAGCGCGGAAGGGTCAAGGTTGACCGCCCGACCGGCGCGCGCCCGCGCCGAAAGTTCGGCCTGCGCCTCGGCCCATTGCCGCGCGGCGAGATCATGGGGCGAGAGGCGCGCCAGAACCTCGGCCTCGCGTTCGGCAGCCTGCGGCAGCGGCGGGCCGGACAGTCCGGCCATCGCCGCGCGCGACAGAAAACGGTCGAGCAGGGTAATAACAAGATCGAAAGCATCGCCATCCGCGCCGGCCCGCGTGGCCGCGAGATCGGCGAGGGCGGACGCGCGGCGACGGTCGATCCGTCCGCCATCGGCGAAAAGATCGGTGATGCGTTGGTAAATCTCGAGCCCGTTCTGGCCCGTGAGGCGCAGAGCCTCGCCCACAGAGCCGCCCGAAAGCGCGGCGAGTTTCTCCGGATCGCCCTCGGCCTCGAGCGTGGCGAGAACCTGACCGATTTCCGCGCCCGACAGCGGCGAAAGGCGGAGTTCGCGGCAGCGCGAGCGGATTGTCGGCAAAAGTCGCGCGGGCTGGTGCGAGATCAGGAAAATCACCGCATCTTTCGGCGGCTCTTCGAGCATTTTCAGCAGCGCATTGGCGGCTGAGGTGTTCATCTCGTCGGCGCTGTCGATAATCGCGACGCGGCGGCCGCCTTCGGAAGCGCTCATATGGAAGAAAGAGAGCAGCTTGCGGATCTCGTCGACGGTGATCTCTGCGCGAAGGCGTCCGGTTTTCTCGTCGACGGGGCGGCGCACAAGTTGAAGGCGCGGCTCAGAAAGGGCGGCGATGCGGCGGGCGATCGGGGTCCGGCCCGCCTCCGCGACCTCGAGCGACAGATCCTCGGCCAGAAGCCAACGCGCAAGCGCCCAAGCCAGTGTCGCTTTGCCTGTCCCGCGCGGGCCGGTAATCAGCCAGCCATGATGGAGCCTGCCCGAGCGCGCCGCCGAGGTGAAGCTGGCGATCGCGTCGCGATGGCCTATCAGCGTTTCGGTGTGGCGGGGGTGGGGGGCCCCCGGAACGCGGTCGGATTCGGGAAGCGCGTCCTCGCTCATGGGAGCGCCGCCCGAATGCGGGCCGCGACGTCATCGGGGCTTCCCGCGCCGTCGATCAGGCGGACGCGGTTCGGGGCCTCTTCGGCCAGAGCACGGAAACCCGCGCGCAGTTTGATCTGGAAGTCGAGCCCCATGCCTTCAAAGCGATCCTCGACCGTGTTGCGGGCATGGCCGCGACGCAGGGACACCTCGGGGTCGATATCGATGACAAAGGTCAGGTCGGGCTCGATGGCGATCATCAGCTGGTGAAGCTGGTCGACGATCGTGCGCAAATCGGCCCGCGCGGCACCTTGATAGACACGGGTCGAATCCGCGAAACGGTCGGTGATCACGGTCGCACCCCGCGCGATGGCGGGGCGGATGGTACGTTCGATATGGTCGCGCCTTGCGGCCGTGAACAGCAAAAGCTCGGTCTCGGGCGACCATCTCTCGCTGCCGCCCTCGACGAGGAGGCGGCGAATTTCTTCGGCACCGGGGCTGCCGCCGGGCTCGCGCGTCAGGGTCACGTCGCGGCCGAGCGCGCCGAGATCCTCGGCCAGACGCCGCGCCTGTGTGCTTTTGCCAGAGCCGTCAATGCCCTCGAAACTGATGAACATCGCTGGCGATCAGCCGCCGGCCGCGTCGATTGCCTTGCGGCCGATCCGCACGGCAGCGCTTTGCAGGCGCCCGAAAATGCCCGCGGTTTCGATATCGGTGGCGGTGATCAGCGGCATGCGCGATTCGCCGGTGCCGGGGATGTTGATGACGAGATCGCCAACCCGCGTGCCGGCTTTGATCGGTGCTTCGATCGGACCGTTGAACACTGCCTCGGCGGTCATGCCCGATTGTGCCCCGGCCGGGATCAGAACCTTCACGCCGTCGACGGTGGTCAGGCCGACCTTGCTGCGGTTGCCGAGCCAGACCGGCGCTTCGGCGACGATGTCGCCTTTGGGAACGACGGTACGCATGGTGAATTGGCGGAAGGCCCAGTTCACGATCCGCTCGGATTCCTCGGCGCGCGAGCGGTCGTCGGGCAGGCCGGAGACGACAAAGATCACGCGGCGGCCGCCTTGCGCTGCCGATCCGACGAGGCCGAAACCGGCCTCTTCGGTATGGCCGGTTTTCAGGCCGTCCGCCCCGATCCCGAGACGCAGCAGCGGGTTGCGGTTGTTGCGGTTCGCGGGCGCGCGGTTGTCGTAGGGGAATTCTTCGAGCGCGAAGAATTTGTAATATTCTGGAAAGTCGGTGATCAGGTGCTGCGCCAGAACGCCAAGGTCGTGGGCGGACATTTCATGGCCGGGAGCGGGCCAGCCCGAAGCGTTCACGAAATGGGAATGGGTCAGGCCGATGGCCTTGGCGCGCTCGGTCATCTGGCGGGCGAAGGCTTCTTCGGTTCCGGCAAGGCCTTCGGCGACGACGACACAGGCGTCATTGCCCGAAAGAACGATCATGCCCTTGATGAGCTCCTCGACGGT
The DNA here is from genome assembly GCF_042430175.1 of Paracoccus cavernae. Classification (NCBI taxonomy): domain Bacteria; kingdom Pseudomonadati; phylum Pseudomonadota; class Alphaproteobacteria; order Rhodobacterales; family Paracoccaceae; genus Paracoccus; species Paracoccus cavernae. The sequence goes on from NZ_JBHMDZ010000038.1 coordinate 5,246, forward strand.
CGGGCGATCATTCTCGTTGAGAAACATCGTCGAGCCCTGCATCTGGCGGGCCTTGGTCGAGACCGGAAGGCGGGTGTCCATCTGGACACGACCCTCTTCCAGTGCCTCGAACAGCATGTAGATCGTCATCAGCTTGGACATCGACGCCGGAGGCAATGCCTCGTTCGCGTTCTTTTCCATCAGAACGGTTCCGGTTTCGACGTCATAGACCCAAGCCGCACGGGCATTGGTGTCGAAGGCCGTGGCCGGAGCGGTCAGAGAGATCAGGGCGCAGAAGCCAAGGAGGAGGGCGCGCATGAGATGTCCTTTGCCTGTCGCTTTTCCCCGTATGATTACAGCAGCCGCCCTTGAGCCGCAACGCTGCGGGCCGGTTGTTTTCGCCGAAGTGATGATTGCCGCGCAATCGCGTACAACCGGCGGCGGAAGGCCGGATGCACGTGCTGCCAAGGCTTAGTAGCTGCGGATCAGCCCGACGAGGCGGCCTTGGACCTTGACCATATGTTCTGGCAGAAGCCGCGTTTCATAGGCCTGATTGGCCGCCTCGAGCGCGATGAGGCCGTTCTTGCGGCGATAGCGCTTGAGGGTCGCTTCGTGACCTTCGATCAAGGCCACGACGATATCGCCGTTGTCGGCCGAATTCTGTTCGCGGATCACGACGACATCGCCATCGTTGATCCCCGCTTCGATCATCGAATCCCCGCGCACCTCGAGCGCGTAATGGTGGTCGCGGCTCGAGAGCATGCTGCCCGGAACCGCGATGTGATGCGAGATTTCCGAGATCGCCTCGATCGGGACACCGGCTGCTATGCGGCCCATGACCGGCAATTCGATCGCAGAGGATTCGACCAGCGGGATCGCATCGCGTGGTGCGGCGGGATGGGGCGCGGCCTTGCCGCCTTCGATCGCGCGGGGTTTGAAATCGGAGCCTTTGTTCAGGGCATCGGGCAGGCGCAGGATTTCCAAGGCACGGGCGCGGTGGGGCAGGCGGCGGATGAAGCCGCGCTCTTCCAAAGCGGTAACCAGACGGTGGATCCCCGATTTCGACCGCAGATCCAGGGCCAGCTTCATTTCGTCGAAAGAGGGCGGCACCCCGTCACGTGCAAGCCGCGCCTGAATGAATTCGAGCAACTGGATCTGTTTCTTGGTCAGCATGAATGTTCCCCGATCGACACGGCCGCAATATGTTCAGCTTATGTTCTAACTTCACCTGCTCATCACGTCAACGAGATGAGCCGATTCGGTTGAACAAAAGGTTAACTCGGACGCTTTATGTTCGCGAAAAGGGCGCTTTTGTCGGGTTTTACGCGCGCAGAGGCAAATAACGCACCGTCTCGCCGACCGCTCGGGCGGGGTCGAAAGCGGGACGGACCAGCAAGGCATCGGCCTGCGACAGAATGCCGAGCCGCGCGGAATCCTGATCGTCGAAAGCGGCAATACCCAGCTCGTCGCCGTCAAGGGACAGCTTGGCGCGCAGGTAATGCATGCGGTCGCCCTCGGGCGGGAGGGGGGCGGTCAGCTTGGCGCTTTGATAGGGATGGGCAAGGCTTAGCCCCTGCATCTTCGCGACCAGCGGCTTGAGGAACAGCATGGCGCAAACGATGGAGGACACCGGATTTCCGGGCAGGCCGAGCATTGCGGCATTGCCGATCCGGCCCGCCATCAACGGCTTTCCGGGGCGCATCGCGATCTTGTAGAAGGCGCGCTCCATTCCGAGGTCGGAGGCGACCTTCCCGACAAGGTCGTGATCGCCGACCGAGGCACCGCCGATCGTCACGATCAGATCGGCGTCGCGCGCGGCGGCGAAGCCCTCGCGCAGGCTGTCTTCGGTATCGCGGGCGATCGGCAGGATGCGGGCCTCGGCACCGGCCTCGCGGGCGATGGCTGCAATGGCGAGATCGTTCGAGCAGATGATCTGGCCGGGGCCGGGGACCTCGCCCGGACGCACCAGCTCGTCGCCGCCTGCCATGACGGCAACAACCGGACGACGGGCGACGGTGATCCGCGCGACATTCATCGCCGCGAGCAACGAGAGGTCCGAGGGCGCCAAGGGGCGGGCGGGCTGAAAGGCGAAGCCTTCGGCGAAATCATTGCCGCGCGCGCGGATATTGAGGTTCTCGTTCACCGCGCCGACGGTGATTTCGTTACCGTCGCGCGTCACGATCTCCTGCATGACGACGCGGTCATAGCCTGCGGGCACCGGCGCTCCGGTGAAGATGCGGATCGCGGTTCCTTGGCGCGGGGCTCCTTCCCAAGGATGACCGGCCGAGGATTCCCCGATCACGCGCAGCGGACCGGGCAGATCGGCGTCGCGCAGCGCATAGCCGTCCATTGCGGCGCTATCGAAAGGGGGTTGGGTGAGGCGGGCCAGCGCGGGCGCGATCATGACGCGGCCAAGGGCGTCCCGAAGGGCGATTTCCTCGGCAACCGGAGGCTGCGCCAGACCCAGAACCAATGCGGTGGCTTCCTCGACGGTGATCATTCTGCTTTGAAATCCCCTGATTTTCCGCCGGTTTTGGACAGAAGCCGGATCCCTTCGATCCGCATGTCCTTCTGGGCGGCCTTGAGCATGTCGTAGATGGTCAGGCAGGCGGTCGAGACGGCGGTCAGCGCCTCCATCTCGACGCCGGTGCGGCCGGTGGTCGAAACGGTCGCCGTGACACGGATGCCGGGCAGGGCGGGATCGGGCTCGAATTCGATCGCGACCTTGGAAATCGGCAGCGGATGGCACAGCGGGATCAGATCCGAGGTGCGCTTGGCCCCCATGATCCCCGCCAGACGGGCGACGCCGATCACATCACCCTTGGCCGCGCCGCCTTGGGCAAGCGCCAGCGTTTCGGGCGCCATGACGACCAGCCCTTCGGCAATCGCGGTGCGTGCGGTTTCCACCTTGCCCGAGACATCGACCATATGGGCCTGCCCGCGCTCGTCGAAATGCGTCAGGCTCATGCGGCCAGTCCCAGAATTTCGCGCGTGGCGGCGGCGACATCGGCTTGACGCATCAGGCTTTCGCCGATCAGGAATCGCTCGATTCCGGCCTCGGCCATACGGTCGAGATCGGCGGGCGTGAAAAGCCCGCTTTCGCAAACGATATCACGGTCTTGCGGGATATGCGGTGCCAGATCCAGCGTGGTCTCGATCGAGACTTCGAAAGTCTTGAGGTTGCGGTTGTTCACCCCCACCAGCGACGATTTCAGTGCCAACGCACGGTCCAGCTCTTCACGGTTGTGGACCTCGATCAGCGCGTCCATCCCCCAATGGAAAGCGGCATCCTCGAGTTCGGCGGCGAGGCTGTCGTCGACCGAGGCCATGATGATCAGGATGCAATCGGCACCCCAGGCGCGGGCTTCGGCGACCTGATAGGTGTCGTAAAGGAAATCCTTGCGCAAAACCGGCAGGTTGCAGGCCGCGCGGGCATTGACCAGAAATTCCGGCGCGCCCTGAAAACTCGGGGCGTCGGTCAGGATCGACAGGCAGGCCGCTCCGCCCGCCTCATAGGCCTGTGCCAGCGCCGGCGGGTCGAAATCGGGGCGGATGAGGCCCTTCGACGGGCTCGCCTTTTTGATCTCGGCGATCAGGGCGTGGCCGGTCGCGGCCTTGGCGCTCAGCGCGCCCGCGAAATCGCGGACCGCGGATGCGGCGCGGGCCTCGGCTTCGACACCGCTCAGCGGGCGTTCGGCTTTGGCCTTAGCGATTTCTTCAATCTTATAGGCTTTGATGCGGTCGAGGATATCCATGGTCTGTTTCTAGCCTTGAGGGAGGTTCGGGGAAAGTCCGGCCCAGTCGATAACGGGCTCGCCCTGCGCGGCCAGCCAGTCGTTGACGCGGCTGAAGGGGTGTGAGCCAAAGAAACCTTTGCGCGCCGACAAAGGTGAAGGATGCGCGCTTGCAATGACATGATCGCAATCGCGCGGCAGATCCGCCAGCGCTTTCTGGGCATGCCCGCCCCAGAGGATGAAAGCAAGCGGTCGCAGCGATTGGGCATGGGTGACTGCCTCTCGGGCGAGCCGGTCCCAGCCCCATTTCGCATGGCCTCCCGCCGCGCCGGGTGGAACGCTAAGCGCGGTGTTGAGCAAAAGGACGCCCTGACGTGCCCAATGGCCCAGATCGCCATTGGCCGGTGTCGCGCCGATATCCGAGGACATCTCCTTGTAGATATTGTTCAGCGACCGCGGCAGGGGCGTCCCGGGTGTGACCGAAAAGGCCAGGCCATTGGCATGGCCGGGGGTCGGATAGGGGTCTTGGCCCAAAAGGACGACCCGCACCTTTTCGGGCGGGGTCAGCGCGAGCGCGGCAAAGACGCGCTCGGGACCGGGAAGCCAGTTGCCGCCTTCGAGACGGCTACGGATCTCCGCCCAGCTTTCGGTGAAGAAAGGCAGAGAGGACCATGCCGCAGGAAGGATCATGCCTCGGGTGCGCCGGTGAAACCGGCCAGAGCGTCGAGCTTGGCCAAGGCCTTGCCGGAATCGATGGCTTCGGCAGCCAGAGCAGCCCCTTCGCGCAGATCGGCGGCGCGTTCGGCGATGACCAGCGCCGCGGCCGAATTCAGCAACACCGCGTCGCGATAGGCGTTTTTCGCGCCGTTCAGGATCGCGCGGGCTGCTGCCGCGTTCTGTGCGGGATCGCCGCCGATGATGTCCTCGAACGGGTGGACCGGCAGTCCGGCATCTTCGGGCGATATCTCGAATTCGGTGACCTTGCCGTCTTTCAGCTCGGCCACCCAGCTCGTGCCCGCGATCGAGAGCTCGTCTGTGCCGTCGCTGCCGTGGACAAGCCATGCGCGGTCAGAACCCAAAGCGCGCAGGGTCTCGGCCATGGGGCGGTTCCAGTCGCGGTGGAACGTGCCGGTCAGCTGGCGGGCGACACCTGCCGGATTGGTCAGCGGCCCGAGCAGGTTGAAGATCGTCCGCGTGCCGAGTTCGGTCCGCGCGGGTCCGACATGGCGCATCGCGGGATGATGGACCGTGGCCATCATGAAGCAGATGCCGATTTCATCGAGCGCGGTTTGCGCGATCTCGGGGGTGGACATGACATTGATGCCCAGATGGGTCAGCGCATCTGCCGAGCCCGATTTCGACGACAGGTTGCGGTTGCCGTGTTTGGCGACCACGACCCCCGCACCCGCCACGACCAGCGCCGAAGCGGTCGAGATATTCAGCGTGCCCTTGCCGTCACCGCCGGTCCCTACGATGTCGATCGCACCGGCAGGGGCGGTGATGCGGTTCATCTTGGCGCGCATGGCGCGGGCGGCGGCGGCGATTTCCTCGACGGTTTCGCCGCGCACGCGCAGCGCCATCAACAACCCGCCGATCTGCGCAGGCGTCGCCGCGCCGTCAAACAAGGCGGTAAAAGCGGCCTGCGCCTCTTCGCCGGTCAGCGAGCGGCTGGCCGCGACCGAAATCAGCGGCCGGATGTCTTGGGCATTGCTCATGCTGCGTCTCCGCTGCGGTTCGTGGTCCGGCGCAGGAAGTTCGCAATCATCTGGTGGCCGTGTTCCGAGGCGATCGACTCGGGGTGGAACTGGACGCCCTCGATCGGCAGGCTGCGGTGCATCAGCCCCATGATCGTGCCGTCGGGGCTGGTGGCGGTGACGCGCAGCGCGTCGGGCAGGCTCTCGGGCTCGACGGTGAGCGAATGGTAGCGCGTGGCCTTGAGGGGCGTCGGCAGATCCGAGAAAACGCCGGTCCCGTCATGCGAGATGTCGTCGGTCTTGCCGTGAACCACGCGCGAGGCGCGCACGACTTTTCCGCCGAAAGCCTCGCCGATGGCCTGATGGCCGAGGCAGACGCCAAAGAGCGGGATTGCGCGTTCGGCGGCGGCCTTGATCAGGGGCACGATGATGCCGGCCTGCGCGGGCGCACGCGGCCCGGGCGAGATCAGGATGCCGGCCGCGCCCATCGAAAGGGCCTCGTCGACGGTCAGAGCGTCATTGCGCCGCACGACGACTTCGGCCCCCGCTTCGCCCAGATAATGAACGAGGTTCCAGGTGAAGCTGTCGTAATTGTCGATGAGCAGGATCATGGTCGCGCCTTGCTTTGGGGGGTGAACCCCGTCAATTCTGCGGCTATAGATGTGCCAAAGGCACGCGTGGGGTCAACCCCGCGGGGCAAGAAAAACAGGGACGGATACAGGCAGAGACGAATGGCTCGGGGCTTCGCGAAAGGTCTGTTTCAGGGGGCGATCCTCTGTGTTGCTGCGGTTGCGGCATTGTCGCTTGTTGTGCCGCTGCCGCAAAAGGCGACGGATGCGGGGGATGCTGCGGGCAGAACCGCCGTCTCCGGTGTCGCGACGCAAAGCGGCGATCGCGCGGGCAGCACCGGTCCCGACGCCGAGGCGATCAGCCTGCCTGTCGGATCGGAATTCGCACGCGGCGACGACGTCCAGCCGGTTGCACCCGCGCCCTTGACCCGCCCCGAAAACGCCCGTCAGGGCGAGGCTCCGAAAGTCATGACCACGCCCGACGCTGCCGCCTCGGCCCCCGCGCGGATCACGGCGGGGCGTCCGCAAACCGGCGTCGAGGCTCCGGTTGCGCCGGTTGCCATGGCACCTGTGAGCGAACCCTCCGACCTTTTGCCGAGCCCCGCGCGCGAAGCTCCGATCCCGATCGAGCCTCCGGGACGGGTGCAGACCCCCGCACTGGACCGCCGGCCCGAACAGGTTTCGACCGAGAGCCGCGATGGTGCAACGTCCTCGCGTCCTGACGAGCCTGCGCGGAATGCGGCGAGTGCCCGTGACGCGGGCAGCCCGGGCCAAACTGGCGCGGCCAATGATGATGCGCCCGCAATCGGCGCCGGGGATGACCGCTCGCCTGCGCGTGCTTTTGTCCCGCAGCCGCCCGCTTTGATCGCGCAGGAGGGCGGGGCCGAGGAAAGCCCGCGCCTTGACGATCTGGCCGCGCTTCAGGCGGAACAGCCCCCTGCCGGCCGGCCCGCGGATGCAGGCGTGGTTGCGCCAGAAGCTGCCGCATCGGTTGCCGTGGGGGTGATCCGGATGGATCCGCTCGATCTGAGCCTGCCGCCGGATCTGGGGGGCTTGGGTCTTTCGCCCGAGCGCTGAGCCTGCGGGCCTGCGATGGTCCGGCCCGATTACCCGACAAAATGAGGCGGTCTCGGGCGTCTTTGTGCTTGAATGCCGCCTCGCGAACGCCTCAAGTGTCGCCAGCGCATGCTGCGGCATGCGATCCAATGTCCTCTCACGATCAGGCCCGCCATGCATCCGCTCAACCCTGCCGTTGCCTCGACCTTCCGCCCTCCGGTCATGGAGGCGCGCCGCTGGCTGGAAGGGGTCAGCTTTTCCGCCGAGCGGCCGCTGATCAACGTGAGCCAGGCCGCACCGCTCGATCCCCCGCCAGAGGGGTTGCGTCGCGCGATTGCGGATGCCTCGCTCAATATCCCCGAGGCGCATCTTTACGGCCCCGTTCTCGGTAATGGCGATCTGCGCGCGGCGGTCGCCCAACGCTGGAATGCCGCTTACGGCGCAAAGCTCGAACCGGCCAATGTCGCGATCACGCAAGGCTGCAACCAGGCGTTTTGCGCGGCAATCGCCACGGTTGCGGGGCAGGGCGACGAGGTGATCATTCCGGTGCCGTGGTATTTCAACCATAAAATGTGGCTGGATATGCAGGGGATCAAAGCCGTGCCTCTCTTTTGCGGCGAGGGTATGATCCCCGATGCCGCTGATGCCGAAAGGCTGGTTACGGCACGGACGCGCGCGATTGTTCTGGTCACGCCGAACAACCCGTCCGGCGCGGAATATCCCGCAGAAACCCTGCGCGCCTTTTACGAGCTGGCCCGCAACAGCCGCCTCGCTTTGGTCGTCGACGAAACCTACCGCGATTTCGACAGCCGCGAGGGCGCGCCGCATGATCTTTTCAGCGATCCCGATTGGGGCGATGTGCTGATCCAGCTCTATTCCTTCTCCAAGGCGTACCGGCTGACCGGTCATCGCGTCGGCGCGCTGGTGGCCAGCGAAAGGCGGATGATCGAGGTCGAGAAAGTGCTCGATACGCTGGCGATTTCGACCAGCCAGCTAGGCCAGATCGGCGGGCTTTGGGGGATGACCCATCTCGGGGACTGGCTCGCCGGAGAGCGCCGCGAAGTGATCGCCCGCCGCGATGCGATGCGCGCGGGGATGGAGGCTTTGCCCGGCTGGAAGCTCAAGGGCTGCGGCGCCTATTTCGCCTGGGCCGAGCATCCTTGGGATCTTCCCTCGCCCGAACTGGCCAAGCGTCTCGTCAGCGAGGCGGGCGTGCTGCTTTTGCCCGGCACGATGTTCATGCCCGAGGGCGATTCGTCGGGGTTGCGCCATGTCCGTATTGCCTTCGCCAATATCTCGGGGGCGAAAATCGACGAATTGATGCAGCGTTTGGCTGCTTTCCGGCCCTGAGCCCGCCGTTTCCCCGCCATCGGCCATGTCCCATAGTGTCGCGGAAGGGTCGCGACACTTGCCGCGATTGGCCCGGCCCCCTAAAACGGCACCCTAAAACACAGCGCGATATGAAAAAGACAGGCAGCATAAAATGAGCAAGGTCCGGAAAAAAGGAAAGTCCCTCGTCGTCTGGGTCTTGATGGCGATGCTGATGTTCGGCTTGGTCGGCTTTGGTGTCGACAGCTTTACGAGCAGCGGGACCGAGATCGGTCAGGTCGGCAAAGTCGCGATCACCGATGGCGATTACGCCCGCGGCCTGCGCAACGAGATGCAGGGCTTTGCCCAGCAAACCGGCCGCAACCTGACCAATGAAGAGGCCAAATCCATCGGCCTGCCGCAGGTCGTGCTGTCGCGTCAGGTTCAGGTCGCCTCGCTCGAGGACAAGGCGAACCGTCTCGGGGTTTCGGTGGGCGATGATGTCGTCGCCAAACAGCTGCAGGATGCGCCTGCCTTCAAAAACCTCAGCGGGCAGTTCGATCCGGCGGTCTATGCCGACGTGTTGCGCCGCGAGGGCCTGACCGTGCGCGAATTCGAACATGATCTGCGCATGGACGAGGCGCGCATGATCTTGCAGCGCGCTGTGGTTTCGGGCGTCAAGGCACCGGCCGCTTTCACCGATCTCTCGACTTCCTGGCTGCTCGAGACCCGTGACCTGCGCTGGCAGGAACTGGTTGCCGCCGATCTTTCCGCGCCGGTCGCCGTGCCGGACGAAGCGACGCTCGAGGCTTGGCATCAGGCCAATGCCGACCGCTTCACCGCACCGGAAAAGCGCAAGATTTCCTATGCCTGGCTTACGCCGGACATGATCGAGGGCAGCGTCCAGCTGGATGATCAGGCCCTTCGGGACCTGTATCAGCAGCGCATCGATGAGTTTCAAAAGCCCGAGCGCCGCATGGTCGAGCGTCTGGTCTTCCAGAATGCCGCCGATGCCGAAGCTGCCAAGGCGCGTCTTGATCGCGGCGAAGTCACCTTTGAAGCTTTGGTCAACGAACGCGGGCTGACGCTCAATGATATCGATCTGGGCGAAGTCACCAAGGACGAGCTCGGCACTGCGGGCGAGGCGGTTTTCGCCATCGACCAGCCGGCCGTTGTCGGCCCGATCGCGGTCGATCTCGGCTCGGCCTTGTTCTCGATGAACGCCATTCTCGAGCCGCAGGACATCTCTTTCGAGCAGGCCAAAGCCGATCTGCGCGGCGAGGCCGCTCTGGATCGTGCGCGCCGCCAGATCGACGATCTTCGCGGTCAGGTCGATGATCTTCTCGCAGGTGGCGCGACGCTCGACGAACTTGCTTCGGAAACCGAAATGCAGCTCGGCAGCATCGAATGGAGCGAGACCGACCAGCCCGAACACGGCAGCATCGCGGCCTATCCCGATTTCCGCAGCTATGCGCAGGCGCTCAAGGTCGATGATTTCCTCGAGCTGCACGATCTCGACGACGGCGGCATTTTCGTGCTGCAGCTGACCGAAACCGTTCCGCCCGCGCTGATCCCCTTCGCCGAGGTCCGCGACCGCGTGGCCGATGATTGGGTCGCCAGCGAAACCAAGCGCCAGCTTCAGGCCCTTGGTGCCGAGCGCCGCCTTGCCGTCATGGCCGAAACCTTGACCCCGCCCGAAGAGGCCGCTCCGGCCGCGCCGGCGGTGGATGTCGCGACGGGCGCCGAGGTCACGGAAGCGCCTGCGGCGGTCAGTCAAGGCGAATGGCACGAGGTTGCGGCCCTTGCCCGCGACGGCTTCATCGAAGGCACTCCGGCGGCTCTGGTTGCGGCGGCTTTCGCGCTCAACGAGGTTGGCGATGCCGAGGTCGTGGCCGACGGCAACCGCGTCTTCCTCGTGAGCCTTGATGCCGTCCATCCGGCGGATCTTGGGGCAGAGGAAGCCGCGCAGGTCAAAACCGGCGTCGAACGCCGCCTGAGCGATGCCTTGCAGCAGGACATGTACGAATATTTCTCGCGTGCATTGCTGGCGGAGCAAAGCGTGACGATCAATCAGGCTGCAGTCGATGCGGTCAACTCGCGGATGTGATCATGGATTTGACGCCTGAGTTTTCCGAATTCGAACGCGGCTGGAATGCGGGGGAGAACCAGCTGGTCACCCTGCGCCTTGCCGCCGATCTTGATACGCCGGTCAGCCTGATGCTGAAACTCGCCGAGGCGGCGCCGATGAGCTTCATGCTCGAAAGCGTCACCGGCGGCGAGGTCCGCGGCCGCTATTCGGTCGTGGGTATGAAGCCCGACCTGATCTGGGAATGCCGCGACGGCAAGGCGCGTGTGAACCGCAATGCGCGCTACAGCAACGATTGGCAAAGCGACGACCGTCCCGCGCTGGACAGCCTGCGGGCGCTGATCGCCGAAAGCCGGATCGAGATGCCCGACGGAGTGCCTCCGGTCGGCGCAGGCCTGTTCGGCTACCTTGCCTATGACATGATCCGTCTGGTCGAGCACCTGCCCGATGTGAACCCCGATCCCTTGAACCTGCCCGATGCAATGCTGCTGCGCCCGACGGTTGTCGCGGTGCTCGACGGCGTGAAGGGCGAGGTCACGCTTTGCGCTCCCGCATGGCATCAGGACGGTGTGCCCGCGCGCGCGGCCTATGCCCAAGCTGCCGAGCGCGTGATGGAGGCTTTGCGTTCGCTCGACCGCCAACCGTTCGAGCCGCGCACGCTTGGTCAGGACATGCAGGTCGGCGAGCCGCGCTCGAATTTCTCGCGCGAGGGCTATCTGGCCGCGGTCGAAAAGGCCAAGGATTATATCCGCGCGGGCGATATCTTTCAGGTCGTGCCGAGCCAACGTTGGGCGATGGATTTCCCCCTGCCGCCCTTCGCGCTTTACCGCTCGCTCCGCCGGACGAACCCGTCTCCCTTCATGTTCTTCCTCAACCTCGACGGTTTCCAGATCGTGGGCGCCAGCCCCGAAATCCTCGTGCGTCTGCGCGACGGCGAGGTGACCGTGCGCCCGATCGCGGGGACGCGCAAACGCGGTGCCGACGAGGCCGAGGATCGCGCGCTCGAGGCCGATCTGCTGGGTGACCAGAAGGAACTCGCCGAACATCTGATGTTGCTCGATCTCGGGCGCAACGATGTCGGCCGCGTGGCGAAGATCGGTACGGTTCGCCCGACCGAGCAGTTCACCATCGAGCGTTACAGCCACGTCATGCATATCGTCTCGAACGTCGTGGGCGAGCTGCGCGAGGGCGAAGATGCGCTGTCGGCGCTTCTGGCGGGGATGCCGGCTGGCACGGTTTCCGGCGCGCCAAAGGTCCGCGCGATGGAGATCATCGACGAGCTCGAGCCCGAAAAACGCGGTGTCTATGCCGGTGCGGTCGGCTATTTCGCCGCCAATGGCGAGATGGATATGTGCATTGCCCTGCGCACGGCGGTGGTCAAGGACGAGACGCTTTATATCCAGGCGGGCGGCGGTGTCGTCTATGACAGCGACCCCGAGGCCGAATTCGAGGAAACCGTGAACAAAAGCCGTGCGCTTCGCCGTGCGGCCGAAGAGGCCGCGCGTTTCGTGCGGGGCGGCAACAGCTAAGGCTTCGGCCTGATCTGGGAAAACTTCAAACGCGGGGGGCGCATCACGTCTTCCGCGTTTTCCATTCGCGCCATGTCAGCCAGATGACGAAGGCGTCGAAGGCCGACAGCGCGAGCATGACGGGGCCTCCGGTTTGCCACCAGTCGAACATCTGCCACACGATGAACCCGCCAAGCACCAGCATTGCAAAAGGATAGGCGCTGTACCAGCCGCGCGCCAAAGCCGTCACCACGACCAGTTTCACCAGCCCGTGCCCGATCAGATAGATCGCCCAGAAGTGCAGATGGCCGCTTTGCACCCCCGAGAGGTGGCGCACAAGCACTCCGGCCAGACGGTCGTCGGGGTCCGCGATCAGCTGGTGCAGCTCCGTTTCGTGAAGAAAGCGGAGCGCACGCCCACTGAGCGGTGTGGTCAGCATGATGCCGACCAAAGTCTCGAAAGCCGCGAAAACGCCTTTGATCAGGATCGAAGCCTCGAAAACCCGATGCAGAAAGCGTTGTCCCGCGGCCTTCATCAATCCTCGCCGCGGATCGGCTGGACGTATTGCAGGGCCATATCCCAGGGGAAGAAGATCCAGGTGTCCTGGCTCACCTCGGTGACGTAATCGTTCACCATCGGCTTGCCTTTGGGCTTGGCGTAAACCGTGCCGAAATGGGCCTTGGGATACATCTGGCGCACGAGTTCAAGGGTGCGGCCGGAATCGACCAGATCGTCGATGACCAGAATGCCGTCGCCGTCGCCCATCAGCACCGGATCGGGGGATTTGAGGACCTCGAGGCCGCCCTGTTCCTGCTTGTGGTAGGATTTGACGGAAATCGTGTCGATGGTACGGATGTCGAGTTCGCGGGCGACGATCATCGCAGGAACCAGACCGCCACGGGTGATGGCGACGACGGCGCGCCACTCCCGACCGTCAAGCCGCCATGCAAGGGCGCGGGCATCGCGGTGCATCTGGTCCCAGCTGACGTGAAAGCCCTTTTCGTGGGGGAGGCGCTCGGTCATTGGGGAAATCCTTGATTAATGATTCAGGATCAATAGCAGACCAAGCAAGCCCATCGCCAGTGCCGCCGCACGGTCAATCCAGAATTTTGCCGCGAAATAGCGGTTGCGCATGATGGCGGTCGACATGGTGACCGTGATCATGGCGTACCAGAACAGCTCCGTCCCCAGCGAGACGAAATAGACCGTGACTTTCTCGGGTGCCGAAAGGGCCTGCGGAAAGACCGACAGAATCAATGCGGCATAAAAAAGCGCGGGCTTGGGGTTCGAGAGGTTGAGGGCGATCCCGCCCCAGAAACCCTTGCTCGCGCCGCCCGCCGCCTCGGGCAGGGCTTGCGTCGAGGCGCGCCACAAGACCGAGGCGAACCACAGAAGATAAATGCCGCCGAAGATTTTCATCGCGGTGTACAGCGGGGGGTGCAGCCGGAAAACCACCGCAAGCCCCACGAGCGCGACGATGCACCAAAGCGAGGCCCCCGCGGCAAGGCCCAAAGCATAGGGCAGGGCGCGGGCCCGCCCGAATTGGAACGCCGCCTGAATGGCGGCGATAATGGCGGGGCCGGGGGTGAGGATCGCCAGCGTCAGCGCCGAGACGAGTTCCAAAAACTGTTCAAAACTCATCCCGGCGTGCTACTTTCGCTGTCTTGCCGCTTTCGCGGTTTCGTTACTCTTTATGAGCGGTCGCGATATCGGGCGCGTCGACGGCCTTCATGCCGACGACATGGTAGCCCGCATCGACGTGATGGGTCTCGCCGGTGACGGCCGAGCCCAGATCCGACAGCAGGTAAAGCGCCGATTTCCCGACCTCTTCCTGGCTGACGTTGCGGCGCAGAGGCGAGTTCAGCTCGTTCCACTTCATGATGTAGCGGAAATCGCCGATGCCCGACGCCGCCAGCGTCTTGATCGGACCGGCCGAGATCGCGTTGACGCGGATGCCGTCCTTGCCCAGATCCTCGGCGAGGTAACGCACCGATGCCTCGAGCGCGGCTTTGGCGACACCCATGACGTTGTAATGCGGCATCACGCGCTCGGCGCCGTAATAGGTCAGCGTCAACAGGCTGCCGCCATTGGGCATTAGCGCCGCTGCATGACGCGAAACCGTGGTGAAGGAATAGACGGAAACATCCATCGTCATCATGAAATTGTCGCGCGTCGTATCGGCATAGCGCCCGCGCAGCTGGTCCTTGTCGGAGAAGCCGATGGCATGGACGACGAAGTCGATCGACTCCCAGCGCTGGCCGAGTTTCTCGAACAGCTCGGCGACCGAGGCCTCGTTCGAGACGTCGCATTCGACCACGAAATCCGAACCGATCTGTGCCGCCAGCGGGTCAACGCGCTTTTTCAGCGCCTCGCCATGATAGGAGAAAGCCAGTTCCGCACCGGCGTCCGCAAGAGCTTTGGCGATGCCCCATGCAATGGACTTGTCATTCGCCAGCCCCATGATTAGGCCGCGCTTACCCTGCATCAGACCGAGCATGCTATTGCTTGACATGAAGATGTCCCTCGCGATTTTCTTCGATGTCGCAAGGATTAGGCCAAGAGTGCAGGGGCATCAAGTGTCAGGAGAATGCCGGAAATGACCGATCGCAGTGGTATTTTCGCAGGAGACGATCCTTTTGCCATCGCCCGCAGCTGGCTTGCCGAAGCCGCCAGGACCGAGCCGAACGACCCCAATGCCATCGCTCTGGCCACGGTCGATGCCGACGGGCTGCCCGATGTGCGCATGGTTTTGCTCAAGGAGATCGACGGCGCGCGCGATGACGGCTCTTTTGTTTTCTATACGAATTATGAAAGTGCCAAAGGCACCCAGATCGAGGCGACGGGCGTGGCCTCTTTCGTGATGCATTGGAAAACCCTGCGCCGCCAGATCCGCGTGCGTGGCCATGTCATCCGCGAAGAGGGCGAGCAGGCCGATGCCTATTACCGCTCGCGTGCGCTGGATTCCCGAATCGGCGCCTGGGCTTCGGCGCAAAGCCGCCCATTGGCAAGCCGCTCCGCGCTGCTCGCCGAGGTCGCCAAGCAGGGTTTCGCGCAAGGGTTGAGCCCGAAGCGGCCGCCGTTCTGGGGGGGCTACCGAATCCGACCTGTTCAGATTGAATTCTGGGCAGATGGTGCATTTCGTCTGCATGACCGCTTTCGCTGGACTCACGACGAAACTGGCAGGGAAATCAAAACACTGCCGCGTGATGGGCAAGAAAGCGCCAATAACCCTTGGGTTGTGACGCGTCTTAGCCCTTGATTCTGCGCCTCAATGACCACATGGTATGGAAAACCTGACCAACTAGTCTCTGATCCTGTCCCGAATGTAGTTTGCTAAGCCAGCCTGCTGGTTTTCATGTGCCAGTCGTTAAAATGGGATCGATAGAGGAAGCGTAAAGTTATGAACGAGACTGGCGGCCTGAAGCGCCCCATCACTGGCGTGATCAAATGGTTCGACGCGGCGCGTGGCTTTGGCTTTTTGTCAGTCGTTGAAGGCGAAGGCTGTGATGTCTTGCTGCATGCCAATGTGCTGCGCAACTTCGGCCAAAGCTCGGTTGCCGACGGCTCGCGCGTCGAGCTGATCGCCCAGGAAACCAGCCGTGGCCTGCAGGCCGTGGAGGTTCTGTCCATCGAGCCTTCGACGACCAGTGCCATGCCGCCGATCGCCGACCTGAGCGGTGCAGCCACCGAAGACGTCGAGCGTCTTCCCCTGTTGCCCGCCCGCGTGAAATGGTTCGACAAGGCCAAGGGCTTCGGCTTTGCGACCGTCTTCGGCCAGAAGGGCGACATTTTCCTGCATATCGAGGTGCTCCGTCACGGCGGTTTCGCCGATCTGACCGTGGGCGAGGCAATCGCCATCCGCATCGTTGACGGCCGTCGCGGTCTGATGGCGGCCCAGATCCTGACCTGGGATCGTGTCATCGAATCCGAGCGCAGCCCGCAATCTGCCGCGAATGTACCTTTGTTGCTCAAGCCGCGGCTTGTCGCCGGCGTCTTGTGAGCGGCCTCCCTCTCGCTTTTGGAACCGTGTTGGGCCGCTTGGGTCTGGCTTGTGCCGGCCTGCTGCTGGGCTCTGCCGGTGCTTTTGCCGCAGGGCAAAGCTGCCCGCCCGATCAGGTGGTTTTCCTGACCGATACCGGCGCCAAAAGCATCACGGTCGAGATTGCCGACGACGAGGCGGAGCGCGCGCAGGGCCTGATGTTTCGCGAAAAGCTCGCGCCCGATCACGGCATGATCTTCATCTACGAGACGCCGCGCCCCGCGAGTTTCTGGATGCGCAACACCTTGATCCCGCTCGATATGATCTTTCTCGATGCGCGCGGCGTGATCCGGCATATCCATCCCGAAGCCAAGCCGCTCGACGAGACGCCGGTGCCGGGAAACCTGCCCGGAGATCCCGATCCCGACCGCCTCTATGTGGTCGAGCTCGCCGGCGGAGAGGCCGCGCGGCTCGGGTTGAAGCCGGGTCAGGCAATGGCCTTCGCGGGGATTTCGAAAAGCACGGCCGCCGCACCCTGCCGCTGACGATTGTGGCTTTCCCCTTTCGATTCCAGCGGCTATGAGTGCCTTGTTCGGGGCGTAGCGCAGCCTGGTAGCGCGACGGTTTTGGGTACCGTAGGCCGGAGGTTCGAATCCTCTCGCCCCGACCACGTTTTAGCCTTCATTTTGACCTCCGGTTTGCAGCTTGGTTTGCAAGTTTTTTCGTTTTTCCGCCGTCTTGAGCTTTTCAGCGAGGCTGTCGCTCATATCTGCGGAGAGCGCGACATAGCGCTCGATCACCTCGGCGGCATGCTTGAGCGACCACCCCATGTGCGTGGCGATCTCTTTCAAGTCGGCGCCGGCCTCCAGTAGTCTCGTCGCCGCAGTTCCCCGCGCGTCATAGAGGCGCAGTTCCTTGCGAATGTTTAGGCGGTCACGCCATTCGCTGACTGCGTCACCGAGATAGTTCTCGTGCTTGAATGGCGTCCCAGCCTGTGTCGTGATGAGCGTCGCTTGGCTCGGCGGGATCGCGGATAGGATTTCCAACATCCCCGTCGTGACAGGAATCGAGGCGAGCCGTTGGCGCTTGTTGGTGCGAATCACGATGCGATAGCCGTGCGGTGTCCGGTGAATATGATCGCGGGTCAACTCGGCGAGGTCTCCCGGACGCAAGCCCGTTTCTAGGGCAATCGCGAGGATCCTCCAGACATGAGGCGGCGAACCGGCTCTGAAGCGTTCTATTTCGTCGGGCGTCCAGAAGATCTCCGACCGATTGCTCTTGTAGACCGATTTCACCTTCTGAAGGTGGTGATGGCGAAGGGTGCCGCGATCATGAGCAAAGGCGACCAGCCTTTGCAGGTGCCGGATTCGGTCATCCCCGACCTTGCCGCCGATCTTGTCCCGCCAGTCGAGGGCTTGAACGCGGATGCGCGGGTCATCAAAGGCCGCCAAAGGCGCGTCGCCGAACTTGCGATCGATCCCGTTCTTGTCGTGGTAAAATGAAACCTTCATGTCGCTTTGTGTGCGTGGGGCTAGCCCGTTAAAATCGGAGCTGTCCAAGAATCGCAGAATGATCGATCGGAACTTTCCGACCGCTGGGGAGGTGCTCGATCCGGCCGCAGAAAACGCCGAGACGTATTCCGGCGAGCCGACCGGAAAGGGCATGCTGTTGTCCCAGAATTTGACGGCCCCCTTTCCTCGGCCCACATAGTGATGCTCGCGCACTTCGCCTGTTGCGAGCTTTTTGCGTACCCTGTTGATCCCCTTGAGGATGATTCTAGTCATCTTGGCTAAACCAATCGTCTACATCGCTTCTGTTTTTCTGTAGCGCTTCGGGAAGGATGCGAATTGTTCCTTCTGCTGTAACCTCGACGATTGCGCGGTTGTCGATCTCCCGCGCTGCGCGGATCGCGCGTTTAATTTGCGCCTCCGTGAAGTTCGCGCGACGTCCCATCACCCAACCCTCCTCTTATCCTCGACGACCGGATCCTCCGGAAAGCAGACCGCGCAAGGCGCGATTGCCAAAAAGGCCCAGTCTTCCGCGCCGTGCCCGCGACACCTCGCGCATGCCGGATCCGGCCCGAGAAAACGGCTGATCTGCCGGATCGCCTCTTCGTAGGTATGGGCAATGCCACCGGATCCGGTTTCCTCATGCACCCATGTCCGCGCGCCGCTCGGATGGTCGCTTTCCACGATGGTGATGCCGCGGTGGGTGCTCATGGTCATGTCTTGGCCTCTGCGGCCATGAATTCAGCATGGATCTGGCGGATAAACCCGATCACCTTGTCGATCTGGCTCTGCGTCTGGCGGTCGGGCGGTGGCGTGCGCGCCAATGAGGGGCGCGGCTCTGTTTCATGGCGCGGCGCAGGGCGCAGATCCTCCCAGCTTGCTCTGGGCAGGCCGATGGTCTGCTTGGCTGGCGCAAGCTCGCGACCAACTGCGGCAGCACCGCGCACGGTGGTGGGGCTGATGTTCAAGGCGGTTGCAATCCGGCGCGTGGAATAGCCAGCGGAAGCTTGCGCTGCGATCCACTTCGCGCGCTCCAGCTTGAGGTCATCGGGTGCATCGTTTGGCATCGGCCCAAAGATGTGCGCAGGCGGGGC
>NZ_JBHMDZ010000039.1:0-25508 GCF_042430175.1 Paracoccus cavernae
TGCTGAGCTTTTTCAGGAAGGGCCATTCGCCTGCCGAGATCGCCAGACGTGAGACCGGGCGCAAGGATCGGATCATGCTGACCTCGGCCTTGAACAGCCCATTGATCGTCTCGGCCAGTGCATTGTCATAGCTGTCGCCGACACTGCCGACCGATGGCTCGATGCCCGCTTCCGCCAGCCGTTCGCTGTAGTGAATGCTCAGATATTGCGAGCCGCGGTCCGAATGATGAATTAGCCCCATGCCCTTGGCGGGCCGCCAGTCGTGCACGGCCTGCTCCAGGGCATCGAGAACGAAGCCTGCATGCGCCGAGGTGCTGACGCGCCAGCCCACAATCTTGCGGGCATATGCATCAATAACGAAGGCCACATAAGCAAAGCCCTTCCAGGTGGCGACATAGGTGAAGTCGCTGACCCACAGCATGTTCGGCGCAGGCACGCGGAACTGGCGGTTCACCTTGTCCAGCGGACGTGGTGCCGATCTGTCCGGGATCGTCGTCCTGTGTGGCTTGCCACGGATAATCCCTTGGATCCCCAGCCCGTTCATCAATCTCCCGACCGAGCAACGCGCGATGTCGAAACCTTCGCGGCGCAGCTGCCGCCAGACCTTGCGCACGCCATAGACCCGATAGTTCTCCTCGAACACCCGCAGGATCTCGGGGCGCAGCGCATCGTCACGGCGGGCCCGATCAGACTGCTGCGCCGGGTCGGCCCGCTGCGCCAGATGGTTGTAGTAGGTGGAAGGGACGATCGGCAACACGCTGCAGATCGGCTCGACCCCATGCACCCCTCGATGCGCATCGATGAACGACACCATCACTTCGACCGGCGGTCGAGCTCCGCCAAGGCAAAATACGCGCTCGCCTTGCGCAGGATCTCATTGGCTTGCCGCAGTTCGCGGTTCTCGCGCTCCAGGGCCTTCAGCTTCGCGGCCATATCGGCCGAGACGCCCGCACGCCGGCCGCTGTCGACCTCGGCCTTCTTGACCCAATCGTTAAGCGTGTTGGCCGAACAGCCGATCTTCGCGGCAATCGACACAATGGCCTGCCAGCGCGATCCGTGCTGGCCCTCATTGTCAAGAACCAGCCGCACCGCACGCTCGCGCACTTCCGGGGAAAACTTGTTCGTCGTCTTACTCATGATGCTCCATCCTACTCAAGAGTTGGAGCCTCCGGCAAACTCGGTGTGGTTCAGAGCGGGCCTTGGCGCAGATTCGAAGCGGTGGAATATGCCACGCTCGAATGGGTGGACTGGTTTAACAACCACCGCCTGCTCGAACCGATCGGGAACATCCGACCAGCCGAAGCAGAGGCCAACTTTTACGCGACGCTCTGGCAACTGAAGTCATGGCCGCGCAATTCACCGAAACCAGCTTCCGGCAAAATCGGCGCGGTTCAAGGCCAGCCCTCTTCGCTTGGGCCTCGTCTTGAGAAAAAACCCAAGTTTGTCCGCGCACTTTTTGACGGAAATCAACAATATACCTCCCCAGATCTATCGAAAGTATGGGAAACTCGAAGCATTTTTACCAAAATAACACAAAACGCACAGCGAACCGTCATCAACGCCCCCTAATCAAGTCGAAACACTTGAAGAAGGCCTTAGATTCCGTGCTTCGTCATACTTTCGCCCCCGTTCTTGCCGGCTTGTTGCTCTCAACCTCGGCCTTTGCGGCTGATCTGACCATTGCTGTTCAGGATATTCCGGATGTGCTTGATCCGCCCTATGACAATTCGAACGTCAACGAGCGCATCATGCTGTCGCTCTTCGACACCTTGATCATCACAGACTATCGTGATGGCGGCAAACTTAAGCCCGGCCTTGCCACCGAATGGACGGTCATCGACCCGCAAACCATCGAGTTCAAATTGCGGGACGGTGTGAGCTTCCACAACGGTGACGGTTTTGATGCCAAAGACGTGGCCTTTACTTTTTCGGACCTGCGCACGGGCCAGGATACGGGTGCTTCGGGCGCCGTTCTGTCGAAACCCTTCCTGGGCGGTATTGAACAGGTCGAGATCGTTGATCCTTTGACCGTGCGCATCCACATGCGCCAGCCCGATGCGTTGATCGTGCAGCGTTTTGCCAATTACCCCTCGCAGATCGTCTCGAAAAAGGGCTTTGACGAGGCAGGCTCGCCAGAGGCTTTCGCCAAGAACCCCGTCGGCACCGGTCCTTATCGACTTTCGGCCTTCAATCTGGGCGAAAATGTTGTCCTTGAGGCCAATGAGACCTATTGGCAGGGCAAAACTGCCGCCGCCGACAAAGTGACCTTCACTGTCGTGCCCGAAGTCTCGACCCGCCTTGCGGGGCTGATGTCGGGGCAGTTCGACATTGTGACCGAAATCAACCCCGACAATTTCCAGCAGATCGAACAGGCCCCCAACACGGCCGTCGTCGGTGGCGCGGTCGAGAACATTCGCGGCGTTGTCTATGACAGCACCGATTCCGTGCTGAGCGATCCCCGTATCCGTCAGGCGCTGGATCTGGCCATCGACCGCGAGATGATCGTCAAGGCACTTTACAGCGGCACGTCCGAAGTGCCCAACGGTTGGCAGATGAAATCCTTTGGCGAGATGTATCTGGCCGATCGTCCGACCCCGAGCTTTGATCCCGAAAAGGCCAAGGCGCTTTTGAAGGACGCGGGCTATCAGGGCGAGCGGATTTCCTATCGCACGATGAACGCCTATTACACCAATGAGATCGAGACAGCGCAGATCCTTCAGGCGATGTGGTCGGCGGTCGGGCTGAATGTGCAGCTCGATGTCAAGGAAACCTGGGCCCAGATCGATGAGGATACGCCTGATCGCGCAATCTTCAACGCCTCTTTCACTGCCTATTACCCCGATCCGATGGGCCAGTTCTGGCGCCGTTACGGCAGCAACTCGAGCTGGGCTGCGGCGAAATATTTCACCGTCGATGCCGATCAGGCCCGTCTGGGCGAAACGCTTTCGACCAGCATGGACATGACCGAACGGCGTGCGGTTTTCGGCGAGATGCTGGACCGGTTCGACAGCAATCCGCATGGCTCGGCGCTTCATCTTTTGACACAGTTTTTCGGCGTCAATGACCAGCGGCTGACGATGAATGCCTTGCCGACGAACTATCTCGATCTGACGACCACGGGCATCCAGTTCAAATGAGCGTCTTCGACAGAATTCATCAGGGGGTCGCCGCAATCGGTGACCCCCTGATGGAAGTTGCGCAGCTCTCGGTTTCATTTGCGGGCAATAATGTGGTCGAGCAGATGGAATTCGGCCTCGGGCGCGGTGAAATTCTCGGCATAGTCGGGGAATCCGGTTCAGGAAAAACCGTGTCCTGCCGTGCCCTGACCGGGCTTCTTCCGAGCAGCGCAACGGCAAGCGGGCGCCTGAGCTTCGACGGGAAAACCTATGACCTCTCGGACCCAAAGGCGCTTGAGGATCTCAGGGGCGGCCGGATCTCGATGATCTTTCAGGATCCGATGAGCGCGCTCGACCCTTTGATGCGTATTCGCCGACAATTCGCGTTGCGCGGACTGGACGAGGCGGGCGCGATCACGGCGCTTGCCGAGGTCGGCTTTGCCGATCCTTCCTCGATCCTGACGCGCTATCCCCATCAGCTATCGGGCGGGCAGTGCCAGCGCATCATGATCGCCTGTGCGATGATCTCGCAGCCGCGCCTGTTGATCGCGGATGAACCGACGACGGCGCTGGATGTGACCATTCAGGCGGGCATTCTGGCGCTTTTGCGCGAGAGGGCGCGTCAGACTGGGATGAGCATCTTGTTCATCACCCATGATCTGGGGGTCGTGTCCGAGTTTTGCGACAGGGTGCTGGTCATGCAGCGCGGGAAGGTCGAGGAAATCGGCCGGACCGCTGATGTTCTTAGCGCGCCCCGCGCGGCCTATACGCAAAGCATGATCGCCGCGATCCCGACCGAGGCGAACCGGGGGCAGCGCCTGCCGACGCTTAAGGACCTCGAGGCAGGACGGGCCGTTGCCGCATTACCCGCCGCGCCGCGCATTGAGCGCAAGCACACCCCTGTTTTGTCGCTGCGCAATATATCGGTCGATTATATGAGCCCCGACTGCAGCCGCTTTCGCGTGGTCGACGACATCAGCCTAGACCTGCATGCCAATGAAATCTTGGGAATTGTCGGCGAATCTGGTTCGGGGAAATCGACCCTGGCCAAAGCGGCAATCGGACTGGTTTCGCCAAGCGCGGGCGAGATTTGCATCAACGGTTCACCGATGGACTGGCACCGGGCCAGTCGCGCGGACCGGCGGCAGATGCAATATATCTTTCAAGACCCGCGCGGCGCTCTTGACCCCTCGCGCCATATCCTGTCGCAGGTGCGCGAGCCTTTGGACGTGCACCGTATCGGCGCGCGCGCCGAGCGCCATCGTTTGGCATCAGAGGCGTTGCTGCGCGCAGGGCTGGAGCCCGCGCATCATCTGCGCCGCCCGGGCAATCTGTCGGGCGGGCAGCGCCAACGCGCCACGATCGCCCGCGCGCTGGCCTTGTCGCCACAGATCCTGATTTGCGACGAAAGCGTTTCGGCGCTTGATGTCTCGGTCCAGGCGCGCATTCTGAACACCCTTCTGGAAATCCGCTCGACGCAGAAGATCGCCATTCTGTTCATCAGCCATGACCTTTCGGTGATCCGCCACCTTTGCGACCGCGTTCTGGTGATGCAGCACGGCAAAGTCGTGGAAACCGGACCGGTCGAGGAGGTCTGGCGGGCACCCAAGCAGGCCTATACCCGTGCGCTTTTGGCGGCTCTGCCACAATTGCCGCAGAGGGCGCGGCCGGAACTGGTCTTTGCGTCATGACCCGCTGGATTCTCGGACGAATGGGCCGCGCGCTTCTGACGCTGCTCTTGCTGATTTCTTTCACCTTCTTTGCGCTCAAGATCAGCGCCGACCCCGCCTTGCAAATTCTCGGACCCGATGCCGGCCCCGATGCGATTTCGGCTTTTCGCGAAAAATGGGGGCTGAATGCGCCGCTCTGGCAGCAATTCCTGATCTATCTCGGCAATGTCTTGCAGTTCGATCTCGGCCTGTCCTACCGCACCAACGAGCCGGCGCTGGATCTCGTGTTGTCGCGCGTGCCTGCAACACTGGCGCTGATGATCCCGACGACCTTGCTGGCGCTGGCACTTGGCGTGCCGCTGGGGATCTGGGCCGCCTATACACGCGGCACGATCTGGGATCGCGGCATCACGCTTTTGTCGATCATCGGGTTTGCGATTCCGAACTTCCTGATCGGTGTCCTGCTGATCTATCTTTTTTCGGTCAAGTTGGGCTGGCTGCCGCCGTCGGGCATTGTCGACTGGCGCTCCTATCTCATGCCGATGTTCACAATGGCGATTGCCGAGGCCGCGATTTTTTCGCGCTTTACCCGTTCGGCGATGATCGAGGTGCTTGACCATCCGATGGTCGAGACCGCCAAGGCCAGCGGTTTCTCGCAAGTCAAACTGCTGATCGCCCATGTTCTGCCCAATGCCGCGCTGCCCTTGCTGACCATCACCGGCCTGTTCGTCGGAAGCCTGATCGGCGGCGGTGTCGTGACCGAGAATGTCTTTTCCTGGCCGGGGACGGGCAGGCTTTTGGTCGAAAGCGTCGGAGCCCGAGATTTTGCGGTCGTGCAATGCACCATCTTGCTGATCGGCGTGACGATGATCGTCACCAATCTTGCTGTTGATCTGTGCTATCTCGGGATCGACCCGCGACTGCGCGATGCCAAGCGGAGGGCCGCCTGATGTCTTTGGTTCAGGATATGCCGGCTCCCGCGTCGCGATCTGTCTGGTCCACCATGCCATTCTTGATCAAGACCTCGGTCATCTTCACCCTGCTTTTGGTTATCTGCGCATTTTTTGCGCGATGGTTGATGCCCTATGACATAGCAACGACCGACTTGCTCAACCGCTTTGCGCCGCCTGTCCTGATGGGTGGTGATTGGACGCATCCGCTTGGCACGGACAATCTGGGGCGAGACGTGCTCTCGCTTTTGCTGCGTGCGGTGCAGGTCAGCTTTCTGATCGCTTTTGTCGGCACCATCGGCGGGGCGATCATCGGCACGGCGCTGGGTCTGATTGCGGCATGGGCGGGAGGCATCGTCGATGACGCCATTGGCGTTTTGGTCGATTTTCAGGCCACCATGCCGTTTCTGGTCCTCGCCCTTGCCTTGCTCGCGGTGCTGCCCGATGCGAACATGGGGCTCTTCATCGTCATCATGTGCATCTATGGCTGGGAGCGTTACACCCGGCTTGCCCGTTCGGTCGCGCTTTCCGCCAAGGAGGCCACTTTCGTTCAGGCCCTGACCGTGACCGGCACACCGGCATGGCGGATCTATCTGCTGCACATTCTTCCCAACGCGATGGGCATTCTTCTGGTCAATATGTCGCTGAACTTTCCGGCGACCATTCTGGCGGAAACCTCGCTGAATTTTCTGGGCATCGGCATCCAGCCGCCAGACACCAGTCTTGGTGTGCTGATGGGGCAGGGGCGCAATCACATCTACAATGCCCCTTGGCTGGCGCTGATCCCCGGTTTCATTATCTTGCTTGCAACCCTGTCGGTTTCGCTGATCGGAGACTGGCTGCGCGACCGGGTTGATCAGGCATGACTTCAAAAGGACCTGATATGTCAAAACCAACAAAAATCATCGTCATGAGCGACCTGCATCTGGGCGCCGCAGGCACCGTGCAATACGGGCTGGATACGGCCGAGCGTTTCGCCAAGGCACTTGGTGATGCAGCCCGTCTTTATGGCGACGCCGATCTGTGCATCTTCGCCGGTGATATCGCCGATGAGGCCGATCCCGCTGCCTATCGTCTGTTCGAAGACATGCGCAGCCGTCTGGATATGCCGCAATGCGTGTTGCTGGGCAACCACGACGACCGCGATGTCTATCTTGCGCATGGCCGCGACCAGATGGTTGATGCCAATGGTTTCGTCCAGGGCGTGCGCGAAATCGGCGAGACCCGTGTGATCATGCTCGACAGCTCCGAGCCGGGCCATGTCGAGGGCGTCTTGTGCCAGACCCGTCTCGACTGGCTGGCCGGTGAACTGGCGGTTGCGCGTGCGACGCATCAAAAGGCCATTCTGGTGCTGCACCACAATCCGCAACGTTTGCATATGCCGGTTGATCGCTACAGCCTTGCGCGCCCCGAGGCGCTGCTTGCCGTCCTGAAGGCAAGCGGCGTCGAGATCCCGCTGATCATCGCCGGCCACTGCCACATCACCTCGGCGGGTAGCTGGGGCGGCTATGCGGTTGTCTCCATCAGCGGCAACCAGCACCGTGTCGGGCCTTTCCTTACAGGCATGAGGGGCCAGCAGGCTTGCTACGAAGGTGCGGCCCAATTCGCCGTCATCATGGCCGAGGGTGAGGATGCCACAGTCCACTTCCACGGCTATGTCGATCGCAATATCGAACTTCCTGCCGCCATGTTCCCGTGGAAGCTGGATCAATGGCAGAAGACGCCGGACTTTCTGAACGAAGCCGAAGCCGAAGCCGAAGCCGAAGCCGTGAGCCAGGTGGAACCCGCCTAACAAAGCAAGGTTGAGGTTGGAGAGCCTCTGACTGTCCCCGACCGGCCTTGCCGATCGGGGACTTCATCTTCGTCAGGCTCGGGAGATTCACCGTGGCCCCCGATCAGGGACCGTCCGGTCACGATTGCCGCGATCCGGCGCAATTTCCGCTGCGCGGCACCTAAATAACGCAATTTCAGGAAGACTTCATGTTCACGGCCACATTGCTCGTTGATCCCACGCGCGCCAACCTGACCGAAACCAGCGTAGAGCGTTTGCGCACGCAGTGGGAAGGCAGCGAGATCCGCTGGCTTGCCCCCGATGTTGCCGTGGAGTTCGATCTTGCATCGATGCCGGCAGACCGTTGGGCCCGTTGGGATGAGTTACAATCCGAGAGCACCGACCTGGTGGTTCAAAAGGCCTCGGGCCGCAAAAAGAAACTGCTGCTGGCCGATATGGATTCCACCATGATCCAGCAGGAATGCATTGACGAACTGGCCGATTTTGCCGGGGTCGGGGCAAAAGTGTCCGAGATTACGACGCGCGCGATGAATGGCGAGCTGAATTTCGCTAGCGCTCTGACCCAACGCATCGCCTTGCTCCGCGGTCTGCCGGTCGGAACCATTCAAAAAGTCATCGATGAGCGCATCAGTTTTATGCCCGGCGCTCAGGCATTATTGAAAACGATGCGGATAAATGGGGGCTATGCGGCGCTTGTCTCGAGTGGCTTCACAGCCTTCAGCGGCTATGTCGCCGAAGCTCTGGGCTTTAATGAACATCGCGCCAACGAGCTCTTGAGCGAGAACGGTCGGCTGACAGGTGTGCCAGCGGATCCGATACGCGGCGGCGAGGCGAAGGTTTGCGCGTTTCACGACTTGTCTTCGCGACTGGGCTTGACGGCCGAGGAGGTCATGGCGGTCGGAGATGGCGCGAATGATCTGGGAATGCTGGCACTCGCCGGATCAGGTGTGGCGCTACACGCCAAACCGGCAGTTGCCGCGCAATGCGACATCCGCATCAATCATGGTGATTTGACTGCGCTTTTATACATTCAGGGCTATACTCTTAGCGACTTCGCGTGAGGCGCAGGTCACTCGTGTGTCATCGGTCTCGACGCGCTGACTGAGGGGAGTGAACACCTCGTGTGTCAGGCCTTCGAGGCTGATCTCATGACTGTTGCCGGTTCGGATCGGAATGAGCCTCTCAATGCCGCTTCATAAGAGAGAGCAAAGATTCTCGACCGGACAGCGGCGCAAAGATCGATGCCCAGTTCTGACACAGCTGCAGATAGGTTTCGCTCGTGGCCTCGGCCTCACCTCGTTCGGTTTTCGACAGGTTTACTTGATCAAAACCCGCATAGCAGTCGAGCTCGCCTTGTTTCAGGCCGACCTGTAAGCGGCGCTCTCGGAGCCCTTCACCCCGCCTTTTCAAGGTCCGACCACTTTGAGCAGCGGCAGGAAATCTCCCTTGCGGGCCAGCGCATCTGCCAGACTATAGCGTTCGAGCACCGCGAGGAAGGCAGCGACGGCCTCGTCGAGAACCGAGGTCATGCCACAGGCCGGCGCAATGATGCAGCGACCGCAACCGACGAGGTCGAAGTCGTTCTCCGTGTGCCGGATTAGAGCGCCCACGTTGATTTCCTCGGGCGGGCGCGCCAAACGTATCCCGCCATTCCGCCCCCGCACGCTGACCAGATAATTTGCATGCACGAGGTCGTTGATGATCTTCATCAGATGGTTCTTCGAGATGTCGTAAGCGGTTGCGATCTCCTGGATCGAGCACAGCCTGTCGGGATGCTTTGCAAGGTAAAGCAGCACGCGCAGGGCGTAATCGGTGTATTGCGTCAGCCGCATCGGGCGCTCCTGAAAGATATATCTACTTTACATCATTCGCTCAGGCCGAATAGATGTATTCACTATACATCTATTTGAGTCGCTCGCGCCGAGGCTGCGCGGCGATGCAGCGAAGGAATCATCCGATGCCGAAGAATCTGAGCGCCGAAACCATTGCGATTGTCTCCGCGACCGTGCCTGCCCTGCAGGAAAACGGTCTTGCGATCGTTCACGAGATGTATGCGCGCATGTTCCGCAATCCCGAGATCCGTGATCTTTTCAATCAATCCAATCATGGCGTCAGTGATGCGCAGCCGCGCGCACTGACGGGCGCGATCCTCGCCTATGCCGCGAATATCGAGAACCTCGGCGCGCTTGCACCGGCGGTCGAGCGTATCGCGCAAAAACATGTCGGCCTTCAAATCCTGCCCGAGCATTATCCCCATGTCGCCGAGGCGCTCTTGGAGGCGATCAAACAGGTTCTGGGCGAGGCGGCCACGTCCGCCGTGCTGACCGCTTGGGGGGAGGCCTATTGGTTTTTGGCCGATATTCTGATCGCGCGCGAAAAGCGCATCTATACCGAGCAGGTCGATGCGACGGGCGGCTGGAACGGCTGGCGCGATTTCCGCATTGCCGAGGTCATTCCCGAAAGCAGCGTGATCACCTCTTTCATCCTGAAGCCCGTCGATGGCGGCCCCGTGATGCGGCACCGGCCGGGCCAATATCTGAGCTTCTCGTTCGAGATCCCCGGCGAGGCTCCGGCCAAGCGCAACTATTCGATCTCGTCGGCGCCCAACGGCGAGAGTTATCGCATCTCGGTCAAGGCCGAGCCTCTCGGCCTTGCTTCGCGTTGGCTTCATGCCCAGCCCGTGGGCACCGTTCTGAAGGTTGCTGCGCCTGCCGGCGAATTCCATCTGGATCGCTTGCCCGAGAGACCTGTTGTTCTGCTTTCCGGGGGCGTCGGATTGACGCCGATGGTCGCGATGCTGGAGTGGCTAGTCGAGCAGGGCACGAACCAGCCGGTTCATTACATCCACGGCACGCATGACCGCAACACCCATGCCATGCGCAACCACGTCCGCCAGCTTGCCGCGCGGGCAGAGACGGTCCGGATTACGGATTTCCATCAGACGCCTCTGGCGGGTGAGGTCGCGGGGCAAGACTACGATTTGTCTGGGCTGATCACCGACGAATGGCTGCTCGCGAATAGCTCGCCGGCGATGTCGGACTATTACATCTGCGGTCCACGCCCCTTCTTGCGCGCAGCGGTCGCGGCCTTGTCCTTGGCGGGCGTGCCGTCCGATCGGATTCACTACGAATTCTTCGGCCCAGCCGACGAGATGCTGGCAGCCTGAGGTAGGGCGCGGCAGTCTGCCGCTCTCGTGGCTGAAAACAGATTGCGCTGGCTGCCGTCTGAGGGCGGCCAGCGCGTTTGCTTCCGAAGCGCGGCCGGACTTGGTATGCTTCGGTCTCACGAACCGCACCTCAGTTGGGAGGATCATTGGCTTGTGTGTTCCTTTACCTCGCGCGAGCTACGTTTATCGAAGGGGAAGGCCATGACGATATTTCCGATCACTGTCGCACGCGTTTACCATTTGCCGCCTCCCCGTTCCGAGGATGGCGCTTACCTGTTAGTGGACCGTCTCTGGCCGCGCGGCGTCGCAAAGGTCGATCTGCCGATCAGCGCATGGATGCGTGATCTTGCACCTTCGACCGAGCTCCGGAAATGGTATGATCATGACGCAGCCCTTTGGCCCGAGTTCACAAGACGTTACCTCGCCGAATTGGCGGAGAACCAAGCTGCGGTAGAAGCAGCCCTTGACTGGTGTCGCAAGGGCCCCGTGACACTTCTGACGGCATCGCGGGATGTCGATCACAGCGAAGCTGAAGTTCTGCGAACCGAGTTGACCCGATTGCGCCAACGAGAGGGTGAAAATCCGGACTAAGCCTCAAAAAGTAAAATCAACGGGAACATTTCGCGCTACCCTGCATCCAATCAGTGATGGGCCAAGAAAAACGGCCTCGATCTGAAAGGAGAATACTATGCGTGGACCTACTCTTTTTGCAGTGACGACACTTTTGGCCGCCGGTATGGCTTGGAGTGCGGAAACGACTGCTCCTCCGGCAGCCCCTTTTGCCAAGGTCAGCAGTCTTGTGCCCTTGCCGGATTTCATCCCCGGTCTGGGCACGCTTTATATCGATCCCGCGACCCTGCCTGCGGGCCCGTTCCTAGCCTATGACCATGAGGGGAAGCTGTCGGCCACCGTCTATATGGTGCCGTTGGACGATCTGGTTGCGGGCAAGGCTTTCGACAAGCTGGCGGTGGGCGCGCCCGAGGTCAGCAGCGTCGATATCTATTACAATGCGGGTCATCCGGGTGTTGAGAAACCCCATGCACATGTCGTCTTATTTCATGACGATACCGCCCGTAGCAGGCTGGCAAAATGAACTATTCGCGTCGTGACGTTCTGGCTTTCGGGGGCGGTCTTGCCGCCCTCGCAACCATGGCCACAGCCGGAGGCGAAGTCGTGATCAGCATGCGCGGCACAGCACGAGGCGAGCATGTCTGGTTTTCCCCGCAAGGATTGGCCATCGCGCCCGGAACGCCACTACGCTTCGTCAATGACGATCCCGGTAACAGCCACACCGCCACCGCCTATCATCCTTCAGTTCTGGACAGGCCCCTGAGGATTCCCGAAATGGCCAAGCCCTGGGACAGCGACTTTCTGTTGCCCGGCCAAAGCTTTTCCCTCACGCTGACCGTGCCCGGAGTTTACGATTATTGCTGTCAGCCGCATGAAATGGCGGGGATGGTCGGCAGGATCATTGTCGGTCATCCGGGTGACGCCGGCTGGCAGGGACCGTCCCCGGAGAGCGGAGACCTGATGCCCGAGGTGCTGGCTGCCTTCCCCTCGGTTGAGGTGATCCTCAATGCGGGTCGGATCGAGGCGAAGGGGATATGAGCCAACGGAATGCCCGCGCGAATGTATCGGCCCCTGTGTCGGATTGGGAACTGGTGACTGCGGCGCGCCATCAGGACGAGACGGCGATCCGCGAGCTGATCCGCCGCATGAACCCTCGGCTGTTTCGGGTGGCGCGCGGAATCATGCCTTCGGATGCCGAGGCCGAAGAGGTGGTGCAGGAAGCTTATCTGCTGGCCTTTTCTCGCCTAGATAGCTTTCGCGGCGAGGCCAGCTTTGCGACATGGATCACGCGCATCACCATTAATGCGGCGCGGATGCAACTCCGGCGACCCCGCCCAGACAAGGTCTATGACACCGTGAATGAAGCCTCTTCCGACAAGAATGACATCCTGATCTTTCCCGGCACCGAGACTGCGGAAACGGCGTTGGGGCGCCGACAGATACGCGCCCTTCTGGAGGATGCCATTGCATCACTCCCTGCCGATCTGCGGCTTCCGTTTATCCTGCATGAGGTAGAAGGCTTGAGCACGCGCGCCATCGCAACCGATCTGCAAATCAACCCGATCACCGTGCGAACGCGGTTGTTCCGGGCGCGCTATCAGCTCCGGCGGCACCTTGAAGCGCACCTTCGTGGAGGCTTCGACGCCGTCTTTCCCTTCGATGGTCAGCGCTGCGCCGGAATGGCGGACAGGGTCGTCCAAGCACTCGCCTCAACTTATGGCAGGACGCTGAAATAGGAATGTAGGACCCATGCGCAGAGTTCTGCCGGCGACATTCGGATTCCGTCAGTAGAGCGCTCGCCATGGCTCGGCGGGTATCATCAACCCAACTCGCGATCTCGGGCGAAGACAGAGCAAAGCTCCGGCAGGCCTCAGCCACCGTCGTTTTTCCCAGAGTGGTCTCTGTGACCACCGCCTACGGCGTTACGCTTGCCGCCTCAGCTACGCTTGAGCGGGCCACGAAGAATAGGGTGGCCCGAAACCTTTCCGATCAACAGGGTATAGCCATCTGTGTCCACAACAAACCACCATGGATCCAAGATTGGCGCGCTATCCAGCTCCGCTCTGAGCGGATCCCTGATGGCTTTGGTCAGATGCTCCTCGACCAAGCGCAGGCTTTCCTCGGCGTTGTCATCCGCTGTCATGGCTGATCCTATCTGTTGACTGGGACGATTGCGGCTTATCTCGTATTCGTCATACGGACTTCGACCAGCGTCCGGCCCAATTGTTTGCGGGCCTATTTCGTAGGGTATTCAAAGCCTTCTTTACCGAATTGATCGCACTCGCGAGCGCGTCATAGATATTTGGCAGAGCACGCATCGCAAAGTGTCACCAGATATGCCCGGCCATTGTCCCTCAGCTTTCCAGGTGCTCCGCAATGCTCACAGGTCGCGCTTGCTTCATGTTCTGTCGATGCAATACGGGCCGCTGCCGTCACTGCGCATCGAATGGCTATATGAATTGTGCTTTCTTTGCCCCGAGCACAGATCCTGGCTCGTGACGCTGTGGTCAACCCCGGATCCGCGCCAGCGTTTTGACCCGGTGCCACGATTTGCTGAACTGGAACAAATTCCGAATTGCGACAGCACCGAACGCGTGGCGCCTGCCGCTTACGATTTGTGGCTCACCCAGCGGCTTCAAGGACTTCAGGGATCTCATTGGCTGGATCAATTCGATTTTCAGGCGGCAACAGAAATTTGCGATCTTCTGGGTCGAACTTTGGTGCGCGCAGCGTTCCCACAATTGCGCGATATGAGCCCTGCGGATCGGCATGCTGCCATCTGCAGGGCGTTCAACATCCTCACCGAAGCCGTGATGGACGGTGATCTCCTCCCGCCAGCGATCCTGCAGCGCAAGGCGGTGGTCTAATGGACATCGCGAAGCAGTCCCTATCTCTAGGTGAACTCTTGTTGCCCTTGTTCAATCAATGGGCGACTAGGCGGGCGAGACAGTTGAAAATCGAAGGCCGCAATCGTCATGTCAATACTTCCTCTAACAGTGCCGTATGTCTGCGGAGAGGTTGCATTCTCCTTCGCGTCCCGCCTTGCCAAGCGAAACGCCGTGAGTTTCCGCGAATTCTTGTCGGATATGGGGATTTCCCTTTTGGGATTGTTGGCGGGAGACGATCGAGCTTTGATGCGCCTCGCGGAGATATCAGGTGCCGATTTGGGCGCATTGCGGCAGGCAACGCCACATGAGGTCACGCGGGGAAGGTGGCGGTTCTTTGGCCAAGAGTTCTCGGGTGAGGCGTTTCGGAGTTCATCGATTCGAGGCTGCTCGCACTGCTTGCTTGAGGACGTATCGAGTGGCGCAGGTCATGGGATCATTCGCGGCACATGGATGCTCGAACTTGTGCGGAGCTGTCCGATACACGATCAGCCCATTGGGTTCCTTTGGAGATCCCCCGACCGTGCCCACCGGCATGACAGTAGCTGTCGGCTGGAGGAGCTTTTCAATGACAACCAGCATTTTCCATGGATGTCGCAAAGCGCGACGACAACGGATTACGATCGCTGGGTTTGGCGCCGGCTTTCTGCCGACAAGCAGCCGGAGCATTGGTTCGATCGGTTCGACTTTCAAGCGACTGCGGCCTTTTTCGATGCATTGGGCGGTCTGATTGCCAGTTCGGGAAAGACGCCAACACATGCGACAATCAAGAATGTGCTCCAGCACGCCGATCATGGATATGAACTGGCGCGACAAGGGCAGGATGCCATTCGACACTTTCTGTCAGACCATCAGGAGCGTTTTTCGCCGACTGCGGGACAGCGGCAGATCTTTGGGCCGCTCTATCTGCTACTGGCGGAACGTGCACCGTCGTCCGAGCTCAGGCCTTTCCGACAACTTCTGCGCGACCATATCCGTCAAACTTGGCCGCTCGCTCCCGGAGATGAGATTTTGGGCGAGCCGGTATTGTCCCGCCGCTTGGTTTCGGTTGGAGCCGTAGCACGCCTGTTTAATGCGGATGTCGACAAGGTTCAGCAAAGCTTGGCGGCCGCAGATGCACAACCACAGATTTCCAAGTTGAAGCCGGACGATTGGGTGACCTTCGATCGTGAGGCCGCCGCTCGGATTCAAATAGCACTTAATCTGAAAGTATCCGACAGCCAATTCTGTGCAGCGCTCCACATTTCTCCCGAGCTATTTGCTTCTTTGCGGGATGGTGGTCTACTTGAGCGTGCCCGCAGTGGTGATGGCTCGGGATGGAGTGCCCTCGCAGGACAGGCAATTGTCGAAGAGCTGTTGACTGGTGCACATCCCATCGGACGGTTGACGCCCGATTTGATGTCAATCGAACGTGCTGCAGATCATCTTGCTTGCGGTGCAGACGAGATCGTTAGGAGGATCAGGGAAGGTCGGTTTCCACGGATTGCGCGGCATTTGAAGCATTCGGGATTTGCCTCGATTTTCGTAGATATCGCTGGCTTGGATGGGAGGGCGATTACGGCAGAGGTGTTTGCGCAGTCCCTTGGTCTGGCTTTCAGCGAAATGCTGAGCTTTTTCAGAAAGGGCCATTCGCCCGCTAGGATTATGCAGCGAGACATAGGACGCAAGGATAGGATTACGCTGAGCCCAGAGCAGGTCGCATCTTTCCATGCGAATTTCATGAGCTTTCGCGAACTTGCCTTAGCTGCAACAGTCGGTTGGAACCAGCTGGATCATCAACTGCGCGAACAAGGCATCGCCCCAGTCCTTGGATGCCAACGCATCTATCGCAGGAGCGAGGTAAAAGCGCTTCTGACCTAAACATTCGCGCCGGCACTGAAAATTTATTAGTTTCAATAACTAACCATATTTTATCCGCTCCAGCGCAGAATGGTATTGACTGCCTTGCGCAAGCAATTGCGTTTTTTTGCGCAAGGTTATCCTTTCTTTGTCAGCTATCAGCCATCCCTTCCCAGCATCGCCTGACCCGCGACATAGGTCTGCGCGACAGCGCGGTCGTCGCCGAGGATCTGGAGGATGAAGAGCTCTTCGGCGAGGGTCTCGGCGCGTTCCATCCGCAAGGACATCGCCGGGGTTGCACGGGCGTCCAGCACGATGAAATCGGCGTCGGTGCCTGCGTCCAGAGTGCCGATCCGGTCGGCCATGCCGAGCGCCAAGGCATTGCCGCGGGTCGCCCAATGGAAGGCCGCGAAAGGGTGGAGCTTCTGGTTGCGCAGTTGGAGGATCTTGTAGCCCTCGTTCAGCGTCTGCAGCATCGAATAGCTGGTGCCGCCGCCGATGTCGGTCGCGATGCCGCTGACCACGCCCGAAGCCCGCAGTCCGTCCGCATCGAAAAGTCCCGAGCCGAGGAAGAGGTTCGAGGTCGGGCAGAAGACCGCGCGGCTGCCGGTCTCGGCCATGCGCGCGATCTCGCGCTCCTCGAGGTGGATCGCATGGCCGAGCAGCAGTTTCGGCCCGAGCAGCCCGTATGTCTCGTAGATGTCGAGATAATCGCGTGCCTGCGGATAGAGTTCGCGGGTAAAGGCGATCTCTGCGTGGTTTTCCGACAGATGGGTCTGGATGTGGCAATCGGGATGTTCGCGGGCCAGAGCGCCGGCGGCCTCGAGCTGGGCGGGCGTCGAAGTGATCGCGAAACGCGGCGTGATCGCGTAAAGCTGGCGGCCCTTGCCGTGCCAGTCACCGATCAGGCGGCGGCTGTCGTCATAGCTCGATTGCGCCGTGTCGAGAACCGCAGGCAAAGCGTTGCGGTCCATCATCACCTTGCCCGCAATCATCGCCATATTGCGTGCGCTGGATGCGGTGAAAAGCGCATCCGCGCTGGTGGCATGGCTGGAGCAGAAGGCCACGGCCGAGGTCGTGCCATGCGCCAGAAGCAGATCGAGGAAGCGGCCCGCCATCGCACTTGCATGGTCGGGATCGGCGAAACGCGCCTCTTCGGGGAAAGTATAGGTGTTGAGCCAGTCGAGCAGCTGCGCGCCCCAGCTCGCAATCACCTGAACCTGCGGGAAATGCAGATGGGGGTCGATGAAGCCCGGGATGATCAGATGCGGACGGTGGTCCGTCTCGGGGATCTCGGGCGAGGCGAGATCCGCGTAGGTGCCGATGGCGGCGATCTTGCCGTTTTCCGTGATGATCGCGCCGTCTTCGAGATAGGTATAGGCCTGTTCGGTCGTCACCGGATCGGCGTGAAAACTGAGCGTGCGGCCTCGGATGAGATGTTTCATGGGTATTTCTGTGACAGAGAAACAGGAGCCGTCAGGCGGGTGATCAGTTCGGCCGCGGTCAGGGCGGCAATGACTTCGGGGCGCTTGTCGTGGCAGGTTCCGGCACCGATCGGGCAGACGAGTGGTGCGGGATCCACGCCTTGATCGCGGGCGAAGCGGTTGAATTGCGCGCGTTTCGTGGCGCTGCCGATCAGCCCGATATAGGGGGCGTCCTTGCGGCGCAGCGCCTCGGCGGCGAGGAGGAAGTCGAGCGCGTGGTCATGGGTCAGAATGATGTAGGAGGTGCCTTGCGGGGCGTGACGCAGATCGGCCTCGGGCAGGGCGGTGAGGCGGGTCGGAAGATCGCGGGCGAGGGCCAGCTCTTCGACGCGCTGGTCGAGCAGCAAGACCTCGAGCGGCATGAGCTTGAGCGCGCGCGCCAAGGCCCGCCCGACATGGCCCGCGCCGAAGATCATGACCAAGGGCTTGCCGGGCTCGGGCGGCATAGCCTCGATCCATTCGAGCGAAAGCATCACGCGTCCGCCGCAGCATTGGCCTATCTCGGGCCCGAGGGGGATGTCCATCTCGGCCCGCATCTCGTTGCGGGCGAGCATCTGCCGCGCCCTGTCGATCGCCATATATTCGAGCTGGCCACCACCGATCGAGCCGGTGGTGCCACGGGTTTTCACGATCATCTCGGCCCCTGTCTCGCGCGGGGTCGAGCCTTTCGCCGAGCTGATGGTGACGCGGATCATTTGCGCAGGCGCTCCACCGCCATCAGCACGCGCTCGGGCGTGGCCGGGGCATCGAGGCGCGGGCATTCGCGGTAATCATTGACCGAGGCCACCGCCATGCCGATCGCTTCGAGCACCGAGATCCCCAGCATGAAAGGCGGCTCGCCGACGGCTTTCGAGCGTTTGATCGTATTCTCGCGGTTGACCGACCAATCGGCGAGCGCGACGTTGAAGACCTTGGGGCGGTCGGAGGCCAGCGGGATCTTGTAGGTCGAGGGCGCATGGGTGCGCAGCCGGCCCTTGGCATCCCACCACAACTCCTCGGAGGTCAGCCAGCCCACGCCCTGGATATAGGCGCCCTCCACCTGACCCTTGTCTAGGATCGGATTGAGGCTGCGGCCGACATCATGGATCACATCGGCGCGCTCGATGACATATTCGCCGGTCAGCGTATCGATGGAGACCTCGGACACCGAAGCGCCATAGGCATAGTAGAAGAAGGGGCGGCCCTGACCGGTGTCACGGTTCCAGTGGATCTTGGGCGTCTTGTAGAACCCCGCTGCCGACAGCTGGATCCGCGCCATATAGGCCTCGCGGATGAAGCTCGCGAAGGGCAGGGTCTGGTCCCCGATCACCACGGTTTCGCCGATGCTGATCTCGTCCTCGTGGACCGAGTATTTCTCGGCGGCAAAGCGGATCAGGCGTTCCTTGATCTGGTTGCAGGCGTCAAGCGCCGCCATGCCGTTCAGGTCGGTTCCCGAAGATGCCGCGGTAGCCGAGGTGTTCGGGACCTTTTCGGTCGTGGTCTTGGTGATGCGGATGCGCTCGATATGGACGCCCATCGCCTCGGCCACGACCTGCGCGATCTTGGTGTTGAGACCTTGACCCATTTCGGTGCCGCCATGGTTGAGATGCAGCGAGCCGTCGTTGTAGATATGGATCAGGGCACCCGCCTGGTTGAACCAGGTCGCGGTGAAGCTGATGCCGAATTTGACCGGCGTCAGCGCAATCCCCTTGCGGATCACGCCGCCCTTGGCGTTCCAGTCCAGAACCGCCTGACGACGCGCCTGATAATCGGCGCTGGCCTCGAGCTCCTCGAAGATGCGCGGCAGGATCTGGTCCTCGACCTCCTGATGATAGGGGGTGAGCTGGCCGTTCTCGTAAAGGTTGGCCTTGCGGATCTCGAGAGGGTCCTTGCCCAATGCATAGGCGATTTCCTCGACGATGCGTTCGGCCGCGATCACGCCCTGCGGGCCGCCGAAGCCGCGGAACGCGGTATTCGAGACGGTATTGGTCTTCATCGGATGCGAGCGCAGCTCGACATCGGGATAGTAATAGGCGTTGTCGGCGTGAAACAGCGCGCGATCCGTGACCGGACCCGAAAGATCCGCCGAGAAGCCGCAGCGCGCGTAGAAATCGCCCTCGACGGCAAGGATCTTGCCGGTGTCGTCAAAGCCCACCTCGTAATCGATCACGAAGTCGTGGCGCTTGCCGGTCGCTTCCATGTCGTCGTCGCGATCGGGGCGGATCTTGACGGCGCGGCCCAGCTTTTTCGCGGCAATCGCAGCCACGCAGGCAAACAGGTTCATCTGGGTTTCTTTGCCGCCGAAGCCGCCACCCATCCGGCGCACGTTCACGACGACCGCATTCGAGGGCACGTTGAGCACATGGGCGACCATATGCTGGACCTCGGACGGGTGCTGGGTCGAGACATGGATCGACACTTCGTCATCCTCGCCGGGGATCGCCATCGCGATCTGGCCTTCGAGGTAGAAATGGTCCTGACCGCCGACCTCGAACCGTCCCGCGATCCTGCGCGGCGCTTTCGCCAGCGCGGCTTTCGCCTCGCCACGGCGCAGGGTCAGGGGTTTCGTGACATAGCCCATGCCGGCATCGCGCGCCGCAATCGGGTCAAGCGCATGGGGCAGGGCCTCGTATTCGATCTTGGCCAAAGCGGCTGCATGGCGCGCCTGCGTACGGGTCTCGGCCACGACCGCGAAAACCGGCTGGCCCCAGAACTGCACCAGACCGGGCGCGAAAATCGGATCATCGTGAAGCCCGTTCGGGCTCACGTCGTTCTCGCCCGGAATATCCTCGGGCGTCAGAACCGCAACCACGCCGGGGGCTGCGCGCACCGCCGACAGATCCATCGACGCGATCTTGCCGTGGGCAATCTGCGACAGGCCGAGTGCCGCGTGCAAGGTGCCGGTCGGTTCGTTGATGTCGTCGGTATATTCCGCGCGACCGGTGACGTGTTTCTCCGCGGAATCATGCTTGATGGAGCTATGCGCGGCGCCGTTGATATGAACGTCTTGTTTCATCATGGACCTCTTATTGCGCGCGGCTGAGGCGATGCGCCTCGCCGGTTTGCTCCAGCCAGAAGCGGCGGATCAGGTTTGCGGCGACAAGCCGGCGGTAATCGGCGGTGGCGCGCCAGTCGGAGAGGGGCTGGAAATCCTCGCCCACGGCCTCGGCCGCAGCCTCGAAACTTTCGCGGCTGAAGGGTTTGCCACGCAGCGCGGCCTCGGCCCGCTCGGCTCGTTTGGGAGTGCCGGCCATGCCGCCAAAGGCAATGCGCGCATCCGAGATCACCTGTCCGTCGGTCACGACGCGGAAGGCGGCGGCCGTGGCGGTAATGTCGGAATGCTGGCGTTTCGAGACCTTGTAGGCCGCAATCCGGTCGGCACCGGTGCGCGGAATGCGGATCGCCGCGACGAATTCGCCGGGCTGGCGGTCCTGCTTGCCGTATTCGATAAAGAAATCCTCGAGCGCGACGGTACGCATGCCAGCGGTATTTTGCAAAACCACCTCGGCCCCGAGCGCGATCAGCAGGGGCGGGGTCTCGCCGATGGGCGAGCCGTTGGCGATATTGCCGCCGATCGTGCCCGCATTGCGGACCTGCCAACCGGCGATCCGGCGCCAGTAATCCAGAGCCTGCGGGAAATGCTCCTCGATCACCGGCTCGAATTCGGAATAGGTCACGCCTGCTCCCAGCGTCACCTCGTTCTCCGTCACCGAAATACCCTTCAGGTCAGGAAGGTGGCCGATGAACACCGCAGGAGAGATGCGCTTGAGCATCTTCGTAACCCAAAGACCGACATCGGTCGCACCGGCGACGATCGTCGCTTTGGGATTCTCTGCCAAAACGAGCGCGAGATCGGCCGCATCGCGCGGCAGGATGGCGCGGTCGTCGCCGCGTGCAACCTCGATCCGCGCGGGTGCCACCGCCTTGAGCCAGGCCGAGACCGCATCGCGTTCCAGCGACAGCGCGTCCATCGCCTGACCGCCCGCTTGCGCCGCCGCCCGAGCCGCTTTCACGATCGGCTCGTAGCCGGTGCAGCGGCAGAGGTTGCCCTGAAGCGCGGTCTCGATTTCGACCACGCTCGGATCGGGGTTCTGCATCCAGAGCCCGTAAAGCGCCATCACGAAGCCGGGCGTGCAAAAGCCGCATTGGCTGCCGTGCTGCTCGACCATGGCCTGCTGGACGGGATGGAGTCCGCCGTCCTTGCCGCGCAGATGTTCGATCGTCACGATATGGCAGCCGTGGCACGAGGCAAGAAAGCGGATGCAGGCATTGACCGGCTCGTAGCGCAGGGCTCCTTCGTGGAGACGCCCGACCAGAACCGTACAGGCGCCGCAGTCACCTTCGGCGCAACCTTCTTTCGTGCCGTGCATCCGGCGATCCAGACGCAGGAAGTCAAGAAGCGTATCCGAACCGCCGACCTCGCTCAGCCGCGTTTCCGATCCGTTCAGAAGAAATCTGATTTCGCTTCCCATTCCGTCCTCGCCTTATTCGCTGGGTCCTTCAAGATTACTCCGAAATTGCGTTTACGAAATCATAGAATGAGCGTAAGACTTTCCATGAAATGTTGAAAACGGCAGGGGTAAAAGATGCCCTATCTTGAAAGTCTCAGAGTCTTCGTTCGCGTGGTCGAACTCGGATCGATCACGGCGGGGGGGCGCGATCTGCGCATGTCTCCGGCTGTGGCCTCGAACCGCATCAAGGATCTCGAGACACGCTTCGGCGTGCGGCTTCTCAACCGCACCACACGCAAGCTCGTTCCGACGGAGATCGGACGGGCCTTTTACGATTCCGCCCAAAGGGTGATCGAATCTCTGGACGAGGCCGAGGCGGTGGTCTCGGGCTTTTCCGGCACGCCGCACGGCACGATCCGCATCACCGCGCCTTTGGGTCTGGGGCGGCGGATGATCGCGCCGCTGGTTCCACGCTTTTGCGCCGATTATCCCGGTGTCGAGGTTCGTCTGCGGCTTTCGGACCGCAACGTCGATATTGTCGCCGACGGAATCGATCTCGCCTTCTTTCTGGGCGAGCCCAAGGATTCCGCGCTGAAATGGCGCCGGATCGCGGATTGCAAACGTGCGCTCGTGGCCTCGCCCGAGTATATCGCGGCACATGGCCTGCCCGAGACGCCGGCCGATCTCGCCAATCACAACTGTCTGCTTCTGCGCTATCCGCGCAGTCCGGAGTATTTCTGGCTGCTTCAGGCCAAGGATGGCCCGGTCAAGATGATGGTGAACGGCCGCTTCGACGCCGATGACGGCGATGTCCTGACCGATTGGGCGCTGGCAGGCGAAGGCATCGCCAACCGTCCGCGCTACGAGGTCAACGAGCATATCGCTGCGGGCCGTCTGGTCGAGCTCTTGCCGCAAAACACGCCGGTTCCGGCGCAATTCGGCATGCTGACCCCGCATCGCCGCCTGCAGGATCCCAAGCTGCGCCTCTTTGCCGATTTCGCCGCGCGCGAGACCCGCAGCTACTTCCAGGACTGATCCCGGGCGCGGCCGCCAAAACCGGCCGCGCGACCCAAGGGCCGTCGCGCCAAGCGGATGGGACACCCTCGGTGATGATTTTTCAGCATCAAATCAGGGTATTGACGCAAATATCCCATATTTCACGTCACGGACAAAAATGCACAAGGCCCGCAGAAACTCTGCGGGCCTTGCTGGTTGTCGGACGCGATAACGGCGATCAGCTGCCGCGATAGGTCGAGTAGCTATAGGGCGAGACCAGCAGCGGAACGTGGTAGTGATCTTCTGCCGCCATGCCGAAACGCAGGGGAACGACGTTGAGAAAGCGCGGGCTTTCGCCCTTGTTGCCCTGCGCGTCGAGGTAATCGCCGACGTGGAAAACCAATTCGTATTCGCCCGTCTGGAAGCTTTCCTTGGGCAGGATGTGGCTGTCGGTGCGGCCGTCCGAATTGGTGACGGTCTCGGCGATCAGCGCGCGGCTGTCGCCGTTCAGACGGTAAAGCTCGATGCGCATGCCTTGGGCGGGCTGGCCGCTGGCGGTATCAAGAACATGGGTGGTCAGATATCCCGACATTTGGTCTTCCTTTCAGTGCAAATGGGTCAGCCGGCGGCCAGTCTGGTGACGGCGGCGCGGGCCTGTTCGTTCAACGAAACGGGGTCGATGGTCTGGATGCGGAAGTCGTCGACAACCGCGCGCCCCTCGACATAGACGGCGCGCGGACGGATCGGCGCGCAGAAAATCAAGGTGGCGACGGGATCCCAGCTGCCCGCACCCGCGATCTCGGAGACGTCCCACAGCACGAGATCCGCGCGTTTTCCGGCCTCGAGAGAGCCGAGATCGGCGCTGCGCCCCAGAACGCGCGCGCCGCCAAGCGTCGCGATTTCCAGCGCCTCGCGCGCGGTCATGGCCGAGGGGCCGTCCTTCAGGCGCGCGACCAGCATGGCCTGACGCGCCTCGAGGCCGAGATGACTGCTGTCGTTCGAGGCAGAGCCGTCGACACCCAAGCCCACCGGCACGCCCGCATCGCGCATGGCACGCACGGGGGCGATGCCGGACGCAAGCCTCGCATTCGAACAGGGGCAATGGGCGACACCA
Organism: Paracoccus cavernae; assembly: GCF_042430175.1. Lineage (NCBI taxonomy): Bacteria > Pseudomonadati > Pseudomonadota > Alphaproteobacteria > Rhodobacterales > Paracoccaceae > Paracoccus > Paracoccus cavernae. The sequence continues at coordinate 24,013 of NZ_JBHMDZ010000039.1, forward strand.
GTGCCGGTGCGCGCAAAAAGGTCGATCTCGCCCGGCGAAAGCTTGACGCAATGGGCATGCCAGACATCATCGCCGGTCCAGCCGAGGCTTTCGGCGTAATCGCCCGGAAGCATGCCGAAATTCTGCAGCGAATAGGCGATATCTTCATCGTTTTCGGCCAGGTGGGTATGCAGGCGCACGCCTTTTTCCCGCGCCAAAATCGCGGAATCGCGCATCAGCTCGCGGCTGACCGAGAAGGGCGAGCAGGGCGCCAGCGCCACCTGAACCATAGCCCCCGCGTTCGGATCATGGAAAGCATCGACCAGACGTTCACTGTCGCGCAGGATCGAGGCTTCATCCTCGACGACGGAATCCGGCGGCAAACCGCCCTTGCTTTCGCCGATCGACATCGAGCCGCGCGTCGCGTGAAAGCGGATGCCGACTTCGGTCGCGGCCTCGATGCTGTCGTCGAGACGCGAGCCGTTCGGGAAGAGGTAGAGGTGGTCCGAAGAACAGGTGCAGCCCGAAAGCGCCAACTCGGACAGGCCGAGCTTGGTCGAGACGCGGATATCGTCGGGCGTCATCCGCGCCCAGATCGGATAAAGCGTGCGCAGCCAGCCGAACAGCGCGGCATCTTGCGCGGCGGGAACCGCGCGGGTCAGCGTCTGGTAAAGGTGGTGATGGGTGTTGATCAGGCCGGGGGTCACGACACAGCCGCGCGCATCGACGATCTCCGCCCCTTCGGCAACCAGCCCCGCACCAACGGCGGAAATCACCCCGCCCTCGATCAGGACGTCGCCGCCCGCGATCTCGCGGCGGGTGCCGTCCATGGTGACGACGCATTCTGCATTGCGGATAAGCACGCGTTTCATGAAAATTCCTCCTTGGGCCCGCTGGGGGCAGCAGTCCTTGATGCTGGGACGCTCCGTTGAAGCACCAGCCCTGAGGGCCGGGAACCGCGGTAAGAAGGATCCCTGTGAAAACAGGCGGCGGACAATTCGGCCGCTGTTCCCGTTAGTACCTTTGAGCGGAATTTTTGCAAGCGCGCGCGGCAGGGCAATTTTATACAGATATAAAATGCTGTGCCTAGAATTTGCTTAAAATGGTTGAGCTTTACGGTTTTCTCGCAGATCGGGCGGATTAGCGGATCGCCCTCCCGGAACGGTTTCGGCGCGCGGGGGGTGTTCCGCGCGCCGGACGGGTCAGATTTCGACCTTTTGGGCAATGCCTTTTTCGATGGCGATCTCGAGGACCTTGTTTGCGACCGCGAGGTCCTGCAGGCCGACGCCGGTGCCGTCGAACAGCGTCACCTCGGCAGTGCCGCGGCCCTCGTGGAGGCCGGCGACGACCGCGCCGAGCTCGGAGATCGCGCTTTCGGCGATCAGGCCGGATGCGACCGCATGCTGGGTTTCCCCGATCGAGACCGATTGCGCGACCTCGTCGGTGAAGACACGGGCGCGGGCGACCAGAGCAGGATCAAGCTCTTGTTTTCCCTTGGTATCCGTGCCCATCGCCGC